>NZ_VMMS01000035.1:0-9518 GCF_013277315.1 Streptococcus sp. 2106 | reverse complement strand
TAAAAGCATCCTCGTCCAAGTCCTCACGGATAAATCCGCCCTGCTTGCGAATAGCTGGCAAGACCTCTGATGTCACCCAGCGCTTGAACTCCTTAGCTTGAGGCAACTTGCTGGATAAGATGAGAGAGTAGAGACCAGATTCGTTGATGATCAACATATCCTGTGTTCCACCACTAGTAGGGATGCCCTGTTTTAGGGCGTCCTCTTCATCAACGTGAAGAGCAATCGCATTTCTAGCCTTGCTATATCCTAGGATGTCTGCAACATCTTTCCCAACGAACCAAGGCTTGTCATCAATTGTCAAAGTACGGACTTCCTGACCGTGAAAATTAAAAATTTCGTTCATAAAGTTCCTTTCTAAATTTGATATAAAGTAAATAAAACTCGCCACAACTATTTAAGTAAAGTATTTTGAAACGACTGTTTGACAGATACTATATGAGGCGCTTCACGATTAGTTATGTAATCAACCTGAATGAGTGTCTCTGGCACTTCATCTGTCTTTGTTTCCCAAATTATCTTGATACCTTGAAGACCAATATCTTCTGCTTGAAAATCAATCCCGTTCAAAATAACTCGTGGAATACTAGAGTCGCTATCTATCTTAATTTCTAAATTTTGAATTGGTAGTAAATTTTTTGATAGGCTGCTCATCTACCTTTCTCCTTTCTATGTTCTTTCTTGTCTTTCTGCTATAATGTAAGCAGAAAGGAGGTGAGATTATGAAACAATTCATCAAAGATTGTTTTGATGAAAGTGATGATAATGATACAATCACAATCACTTTCTCAAATGGTGATAAGATTGACTTTTTCCAAGTATATAATGATTGCTCTGACACTGCGAATCATATAGTTCTTGTAGAGGTTGAAACGGATTTTCGACATCTAGTCAATCTTGATTATGTAGTACACATTCGTTCAAATGCGTAATCTTTCTGCACCTAATTTTTATGATTAGGTGTTTTTTGTTGCATAGCACGTTTTCTGATAGCTTTCCTCAAACAAACAGCCAACTGTCCCATGTCAGCAATATTGTTTCCATTGATGCAACCAACAGCACTCAAAGCTTCATAATAGGTTTCTGTATGTGCCAAAACATCGTCAACCATATTTTCAAAATGTTTTTCAATGATTTCTTTGATGAGATCATTATTTTGTTTCTTTGTGTCCATCTCCACCCTCCTACTCCAGCACCTTACTGCCGACTACCAATCGTTTAACGACAACGTCCATCTCCTTAAATTCGGCATTCTCTGCACAGTAGCGGACACTCTCGCTGATGATGTGACAAATAGATACTCCGTACTCGTTCGCCAGCTCCGTAGCAATCTCCCAGGCATCTTTGTCAATCCGTGTTACTTTTTGCGCTGCGTTGTTCATAGTATTCCTTTCTAAATTGAGGCTATCATCAAAAACCTGTGGCTCTAAGTAATTAAAATAGGTCCTTGAGAAATTCTTCAAGTTCCTTACGCTGAGACTCAGCAAGCTCTGCTCTTTCAATAGCTTGTTGAGTCATCAGTGTTTTAAGACTACTACTTAATTTTTTTCTATCGATGAAACTACTTTTAAATTCTTTTTTCGCCATCTCTCCCTCTCCTTTCTATTTTTCTCTCTTTCTGCTATCAGACAATCGACCATGGCTCTATTACGCGATTTACGAAAGTTTGACCTTTTTGACTTTTATCTTTTGTCTACGTTTCGTGGACAAAAAGGTGTAAATATATCGCCGATATTTTTGTTAAAATAATCAGCGATAGTAAACATTTCATGAATATCAAATTTTCTATTATCAAGTTCCTTTTGACCGTAATTATTGGTAGAAATACCAAGAACACCTGCCAAATCTGATTGATTCAATCCCCTTTCTTTGCGTAATTGGATTAGCTTCATTTGCAAACCATAATCACCTCCTATTCATTTTTAAAAAAACCATTTCCAGATGAAGTACACCCAGATAAAGCCAGTTAGCGTCCAGCAAACCACATTCCAAAATTTTTTCTTGTCTTTCATGTGACAACTCCTTTTTGATATAATAATCTTATCCTGACAGAAAGGAGGATAAGAACCTATGGACAAAGAGACTCCACAATCACAAATCCCTGAAGTAAGGGGCGAGACTAGCCAAGTCAAACAACCGCCCGAATACTTCAAGAGACCGAATCCCACCACATCTAAAAATAAATAATTTTAAGATTTTTCTCGAAGTTTAGATAGACCCTGGCTTCGAGATTCTTTATTTCCAGATAGTGGTGGAGATCTTGCTCTGTTTCGATGGCATACTCAGGATGACTTTCAAAATATGGAACGACGATACAAGAAAATTCTTCCGCCTTCCCATTGATAGCCGTGAGAAATCCTTTGGCCAGTAGTTTTCCACTTAAGTCAAAGATAAAATAATGGTTCTTCTCGTCCTGAAACATCATATCTCGAACCTTGACAGGTACCAGACTACTTTTCTTTTTTCCCCTTAAATGATTGATACCACTGTATACGAGACGCAAAGCGAAGGGAAAAATTAAGCTAAAGACCAAAGCTAAAATAACTGTAATAGCTAGACGCCATTCACGAGCAAAATCCCACTGCCCTAAAAATAGATAGATACTATAGTTGACAGAAGTCATCAGAGCGATGATATACTTTCGCTCACTAGCATCCCCATAGTCCATGGTACGGATGCGACTACTGAGCCAAAAGTTTAGATAGCCTGTTCCCCCCAGAGCCAATACAGACTCCAAAAATTCTTTCATATTCTCAATTCCTCCTTTCTATTTTTCAAAAGATATGCTATACTGTTAGTGAGCCTTGGGGCTTTCGCCCCACTCACCCCACTTCTATTTCAAGAAGTGTTTGATTAACTCAACGCTCGCTGTAACAATCGTTGAGATAACCAGAGCCTTAGGACCGTCAAGCCATGGCTCTTTTTTTGTTTCCTTTTCAGGCTTTTTGCGTCTCCGCATATCTCTTTTCCTCCTGTATTTATTTAGTTGATTACCTCAACCATGATTTAATTATACCACCTTTCGTGGACTTAGTCAACAATTTTTTTACAATTTTACAAAAAAAAGTTACAAAAAGTGGACTTTTGTGATATAATCTTATGTAAGAAAAGGAGTGAAATACTATGAATAAAGAAGAACTAGCTCTCTACATCGGAAACAAAATTAAAGTATACAGGAAAATAAACAATTGGACACAAACAGACCTTGCTGAAAAAATAGGAATTGGAAAAACAACTATTGGGAATTACGAAAAAGGTTATCGTTCTCCCAAAAAAGATACTATGTTTGACATCGCCAACGTTTTTGGGGTATCTATTGACGATTTGTTTCCACCTATTCATAAAGCAGACACCCCCACAACGTCCCCAGATTTGCTCACACAGCAGATAACGGACAAGGTGGTACAATTAACCCCAGATAATAAAAAAATCGTGCTACGGACTTCTGAGGAGCTTCTGAAGAGTCAAGACGCAAACGGCGAGATGTACACAGAGCAAAACGAAGAAGAAACGAAGATAAACGAAGTATCGGAGAACATCATCAGACTGGACGACTACAGACAGACTACTTACCGACGTGTTACTGGGGTTGTCTCTGCTGGTAGTGGCTCGATGCAGGACGACGATTTAGATATGGAGGTTTCGTTCTATGAGGATGAAATCCCAGACGACTACGACGCTATCGCTTATGTCGTCGGCAACTCTATGGAGCCAAAGATAAAGAATGGCGACTATCTTTTTATAAAGAATACACCTCAAGTTGACTATAACACAATCGGTATCTTCCAAGTAGACGGTGCTAACTATGTCAAGAAACTGCGTCAGGGATACCTTGAAAGCTTGAATCCAGATTATGAAGATATACATCTAGACGAAAATAACGATATTCGCACTATTGGGAAAGTCGTGAGTGTGTATAGAGAGAAATAAAAAGGAGAAAACATGAGTAGCTTTAACCAAAAGAGCAATCCGTTTAAGGAAAAAATGACCTCGATTCGAATTGTTCAACCTGAGAGTGGTCAACTCTTAGGTACAGTAACTAATTTCGATTCATTCCCTGGCTCAACAAATTTGATTGCTTTCTTAGATTTTTTTAATCTAGCTCCTGATAAAACTTATATCTTATCCGTGAATGCTTATTTTCAAGATGGCATAAATTACCCAGTCCATGCTACAAGGATTAACATACCTCAAAGTGAGTTTATAGATTTGAAAGATAGTTATGGAAAAACAACAGGTCATTTTGATTTTAGTTTTACAATTCGGTTCCCAAACGATTTTTACTTTTATTTCAATCTGTCTGATGAGAATGGAAATCAGTTGGATGAAGCATATAGTTACCATTCTTTTATAAATCAGGGGTAAGCTATGCCAGAACTACAAAACAATTTCAAACCCACTACTTCTAACGTTTCCTCTATTCATGCTTCTAAAACGTCGTTAAAAACTGTACCCATACAAAATAATGATATAATAGAGGTAACAAGAGAATTGGAGGAACAATACATGGCAAACGATACATATACCAAGACAGAAATCGATTTAAAACTTGATAAAATCAATTCTGATACTCAGCACGGATTTGAAAAAGTTGATTTAAAATTCGACCAAGTCAGAACTGAAATGCGTGATGGTTTTGAAAACATAGGACTTCGAATGGAAAAAATGTTCTCTGATTTCAAACTGGAGCAACAAAAAGAGAAAGAAGAAAACAAAAAATGGTTAATCGCATTAACCATCGGATCTCTTCTTTCAATTATAGGGATTGTGGTTTCAATTATCGCTATCCTAGTTCAAAAATAAAAAAAGCCCCACACTCTCCGACAACAATCTAAAATTAAAGTAAAGAGGAATATAAGTCACCAATTGGACAAAGGAGAAAGCTATGACAACATTAACACTGAATACAACAACTTACCAAGATAACCTTATTGCAGAATACCTAAAAGAGCACAATACCAAACTAGAAGATTTGGTCACTAGCCTCTTGCTTGAAAAACTTGAAGACGAAGCAGATCTCAAGGCACTTGAAAAAGCACAGGCTGAAGATGATGGCACTCGCTATTCTCTCGAAGAAGTGATGGAACATTTAGGAATTACACACGAGGAATTGGACAATGCCAACCTATCAGCTTAAATTAACACCAAAAGCTGAAAAACAGCTAAAAAAACTCGATAGGTCTGTTCAAACAAAAATATTGAAGTGGATTAGAGATAATCTCGCCAATACCACAAATCCACGGCAACATGGTAAAGGCTTAATTGGAGACCGTTCAGGACAATGGCGCTATCGTGTCGGCAATTATCGCATATTAGCTACAATCAAGGATGATGTGCTCACTATCGAAGTCTTTCAAATAGAGCACCGCAATACTGTCTATAAGTTTAGACGATAAAAAATCCCCACAGATGAAAATTTTAAGCGATGAAATCAAAGCGCGCTATCTTATTTGACAAAATGATATATATTTGATAATACACAGTTACTAACCTAGGAGAAATCCTAGTGCAAATAATCTGGTTGGCACAAGCTGCCACGCAGAAACGGTAACTATAAATTTAGTTGCCGTTTTTTGTTGAATTAAAACAAAAAAATCCCCACACTCTCCATCGCCAAACTTTGAGTGTGAGGATTTAACTTTCCATCAAGCAAGCAATGGAAAGGATGATAAAAAAATACAACTATAGTTTATCATAAGTTCTACACCTTTTCAACTATGCGGGCAAGCAATCGAAAAGAAAGGACTTTTTTATGATAAAAAAATATATTACAAAAAAAGGAGAGACTAGATATCTCTTTCAAACATACCTGGGCATAGACCCTGCTACTGGAAAAGAAAAACGCACAACACGACGTGGTTTTAAAACCATTAAAGAGGCAAAGGCTGCCGAACGTGACCTTCTCTTAGATATTGAAGAGAATGGTTTTTCAAACAATGAAGATTTCCAGAATCCTACTTTCGCTGAAGTCGCTGAGTTATGGCTTGATAGCTATAAGAGCACTGTAAAACCAACAACATATCAGAACGTTAAGAAAAAACTTGATGTTATGATTGACTTGTATTTTACAGATATGAAAATTCAGCAGATCAGTGTAGCTTATTGTCAAAAGGTTACTATCCAGCTAAGTAATCGCTATATCCTCTATGCTAATTACTACTCTGTAATCAGCCGTATTTTCAAGTATGCCGTTTCTCTTGACATCATTAAGTTAAATCCCTTGGACAAGATTATCAAGCCTAAAAATAGACCCTTAAAGGGCAAAGAGAACCACTATACAAAACAGGAACTAACGGAGTTTCTTAAAGTTTACAAAGCAAATTGTAAGCCAGTAGACTACACCTTTTTTCACTTGCTCGCTTTTTCTGGATTGAGAACTGGAGAAGCAATTGGCCTCATGTGGTCAGATGTTGACTTTGAAAATAAGTTGTTAAGCATTTCTCGCACGGCTGTCGTGATTGGTAAAAAACAAACTGTTCAGGATCCTAAAACCAAAAGGAGTAAGAGGGTTATCACCTTAGATGATGAAACTCTGAATGTTTTGAAACTCTGGAAACGACAGCAAATAAAAGAATATTTCCAGGCTGGTGTGCCTTACAAACGTGAATCGAATTATATATTTACGAATGATATGGGAGGATGGCTTTTGGCTGCAACTATGAAAGTGAAGCTTAGAAGATTCTTTTGTAAACACAATGAGCTTAAAAAAATTACACCTCATGGCTTTAGACATACACACGCTTCTCTCCTATTTGAAGCTGGTGTTACAGCGAAAATCATTTCAGATAGACTCGGTCACAATAATGTTCAAATCACCCTTGATATGTATACCCACATCAATGATAATCAACGTGTTGAAGTCGTTAATCAACTCATGGATTTCATCCGCTCCAGCTAAAAGTCATGCCGTATTCAATATCGTATTCACTTTTGGTTAACACACTAGAAACCTACTGATTTCAAACGATTAGCAAGCTATGTACTATTTATGGTATAATGAGAGAATGAAATACCCAAAAATTGATTTAAAAACCATTCGTCTGCAAGCCAGACAATTTCAGGCTGAAAATCCCCGCCTCTTTCTCGTCTATCTCTTACCTAGCATGCTGGTCATATTGTCTGGCTTTCTTAATCCCTTAGAGCGCATCAACGAGAGTGTTTTAGAACAACCCTTTTTAAGCGTGTTTGGTCATATATTCCAAGCCTACCTTTTTCCACTATTAGTCTCCTTTATCGGGACTATTCTTTTGACCAGTTCCGTCTATGCAACACTGACACTCATGAAAGATTCTAAAACGGAGCCATCTGTAAAAAACAGCCTAGCTCTCTTTGATGAGGAGCGCTTTTCTCAAACCTTTTTGACCCTACTTCTCAAACGTTTCTATCTCTTTTTATGGAGTATCCCTAATTTACTTGGGATTTACTTCCTCTTTTATAGTAGCTTTTTAGCCAAAAAATTCGTCACCCTACATCCTGAGTTTCCAAATCTAGATCTCTCATCAGTTGAAACCGAGCGTTTCCTCATGGTCTTTGGACTCTACTTTCTTGCAAGTCTCATCTTGATCATTGTAGGAAATATCCTCTATATTCCACAGTATTATGCCTATTCACAGGTGGAATTTCTTCTCTGTTATAGTCTAGACCTAGGACAGGCCTCACCAAGACGAATCCTAAAAACTAGCCGTTCCTTTATGAAGGGCTACAAGTTCCAGCACTTTGTCCTAGATTTACAGCTTCTTCCTTGGTACTTCCTCAATTGGATTACCTTTGGGATTGCTAGTTTCACACTCCTACCCTACATTCAAATCAATAAAATAATTTTCTACCGAGCAGTATTGGCTCGAAAACGTCCAAAAGCTTGAAGGTTTTCCCTCAAGCTTTTTTCTATCAATGAGTTTCTCCGCCTACCAACTTGAGATCCTGATCTCCATGTTCTATAATGGCGCCGATTGCCGCTTCTATCCCTCGCCTAATATCCACTAAACTCATAGCTGGAGTTGTAGGTCGATTCACCACCTGTTCCATCATATAAGGAATATGCATAAAACCTGCCTTAACATGTGGAAATTTCTTTTCTACCAAATAGAGGGCCTGATACATCAAATGGTTGCAGACAAAAGTCCCTGCCGTATTGGAAACAGAGGCCGGCAACCCCTCTTTTTTTATAGCTTGAACAATCGCTTTAATCGGTAAACTACTAAAGTAGGCTGAAGCACCGTCTTGGCGAATGGAAAGGTCAATCGGTTGATTACCATCATTATCAGGAATGCGTGCATCGTCTTGATTTATAGCCACTCGTTCAGGCGTCAAGCTAGATCTTCCACCTGCTTGGCCAATACAAAAGACAAAGTCAGGTTGATAGCGGTTCATCTCTTCTTCCAATACTTGAGCCGATTTGTGAAAGACTGTTAGCACTTCTAACCAACGGACCTCAGCACCATGGATTTCAGCTGGTAAACCTTTAATGGCCTCCAAAGCTGGATTAACCTTTTCCCCTCCAAAGGGCTCAAAACCTGTCACTAATACTTTCATTTCTAACTCCTCAAAACAAATTCAATGAGACTTTTTCTTAAAAACAAGTATAACATATTTCCCTTATTCCGGAGTGAAAAGGACTAGCGAGACTAAGATTGACCTTTGAACTTATTTAAAGAGAAAAATACTAATCAAGGCTAAAATAGCTGGCTCACCTTGCTTCAAAATAATTTTCTTATCTGCTGTGAGAGAGCCATAAGCCGCAGCACCAATCACAAATAAAACAAAAATAGTCACAATTTCTAAATTCTGTGAGAAATAAATCCCATACAGGAGAAAGACTCCTAGCAGAGCATTATAAATCCCTTGATTTTTAAACAGTGAACTTACCGACGGACGAGCTAGTTCTTCCCTGTCCATGTTAAAGACACGACTAGTCGCTTCTGATTGCGTTGCAATACTTTCCAAATAAAAAATGTAAAAATGCTCCAAAGCAACGATTGTTGCTAAAATAATTGTAATAATTGACATCTATTTCTCCTTAAATTTCTATATTTTCAATGCTCAAAACCAATTTGTTTAATAAACGGCTGAATTCTGTTCTCTCAGACTCTGTTAAGATACTTTCCATCTCTTTCTTAACCTTGATATGCTGCAGAGGTGGATTCATCACTAACTGCTCCTTGGCATACTTCGTAGCCTCTACCAAGACTTCTCGCTGATTTTCAGGATTACGATGACGCTCCACCAAACCTTCCTTTTCTAAAATCTTAAAATGCCGTGTCAAAGCAGCCTGATCAATCTTCAAACGCTCCTGAACCGCTATTTGATTACAAGGGGAATGCTTCAACAAAAATAATAAAATCTGATACCGTGTCAAACTAATCCCAAGCCTTTTTTCAAACAATTGCGTACTCGCTTGCTCAGACAAGCGGAGTTGATACAGTAAATCTTGAATCTCTATCATTTCTTCCTCCTTTCTATTGATTTATCAATAGTTGATTAATCAAGTTTAATATAATACTGGACTAAAATCAAAAAAC
>NZ_VMMS01000034.1:0-6021 GCF_013277315.1 Streptococcus sp. 2106 | reverse complement strand
TAAAAGCATCCTCGTCCAAATCCTCGCGAATAAATCCGCCCTGCTTACGAATAGCTGGCAAGACCTCTGATGTCACCCAGCGCTTGAACTCCTTAGCTTGAGGCAACTTGCTGGATAAGATAAGAGAGTAGAGACCAGATTCGTTGATGATAATAGTATTTTGTGTTCGTCCTAGATTATCGGTGAGTCCGTATTTCACGGAGTCATCTTCATCAACGTGCCGAGAAATTGCGTCCAGAGGTTTAGCATATCCTAAGATATCCGCTACATCCTTCCCGACAAACCAAGGCTCGTCATCAATTGTCAAAGTACGGACTTCCTGCCCGTGAAAATTAAAAATTTCGTTCATAATGTTCCTTTCAAATGTGGTATAATCAAAATAAAACGAGGTAATTCTGATGAAATTAAATCCTGATTGTGTCCGTGATATCCTTTTTGTTGTTGAAGAGTATTCAACATACTCCAATGATGTCTCAGAGGATAAACTATATGAAAAACTTGTTCCAAAATATTCACAAGAAGAGCTACTTTATCATGTCAGACAATGTGAACATAGTGGCTTATTTCTCGACGTACAACATTATTTTGGTGGTTTCTCAATTCAAGATTTATCTCCTTATGGTCATCAGTTCATCAATGATATTCGCCAAGATAACAATTGGAATCGAACAAAAGATATAGCAAAGAATGTTGGTTCTTTTTCACTGGATGTCCTTAAAGATATTTCATCACAAGTTATTACCAACCTCATTTCAAATCAGCTTGGCAATAAATTTTAAGTAGACAGTAGCATGGTGGCTTTCAACCGTGCTTTTTGTTTTGATTGCTTGCACACCTTTTAATTTTTGGTTATTCAAATAAATACCATCTTCTCTTATTTTTAATTCGTTCATAATGTTCCTTTCTAAGTAAAGACTTCTAAAAAATCATAAATTAAATTTATTTCTAATTCTTTCCAGCTCATCATCTTGTATTTTTTTATACTCGTTGATGCGCTTTTTTCTATCTCTTTTGCTAGCGTAGTATGTGGCTAAACCAATAATAAGATTGATTATGACAACAAAGTAAAACCATACTAGTTCTCCCATCTTCCCCTCCTATTAGTGAATTTTTTTGTTAGCAATTCTAGCCATTGTATCTAAAGCAAGTTTTCGTATTTCTTCTCTTGTTTGCCGTTCCTTGTTGAAGAAAGTATCAAGCTTTTCGGTCAATCTATTCGAATATCCTCGCAATAGCATTACCGTCACCAAAAATGAAGTAATAGCTGATACAATGACCACATAAAGAAAAACTTCCATCTTCCCCTCCTACTCCAGCACCTTACTGCCGACTACCAATCGTTTAACGACAACGTCCATCTCCTTAAATTCGGCATTCTCTGCACAGTAGCGGACGCTCTCGCTGATGATGTGACAAATAGATACGCCGTATTCGTTCGCCAGCTCCGTAGCGATCTCCCAGGCATCTCTGTCAATCCGTGTTACTTTTTGCGCTGCGTTGTTCATAGTATTTCCTCCTACAACATATCTTCTACCCTACACCCTAGCGCCTTGGCAATGACCACCGCCTGCGACAGCGTCACCGCCTTCAGGTCGTTCTCGATCCGTGACAAGGTCGTGTAGTCTATCAAGGTTCGCTTGGCAAGCTCACGTAAGCCCAGCTTTTGAGCCGTTCTCAGCTCCCTCATTTTCGCTCCATACATCGACTTCTTCCTTTCTACTAATAGGTCTTTTCAAAACTGTTGGTACTTGTCAACAGTTTTGATAGAATTATTCTATCGATTTTGAAAAAGTTTGACCTTTTTGACTTTTGTTAGATGTACATGAGAATTTCTCAAGTTGTTTTTTTAAAATTAAGCTCCTAGTAAATCTTTGGAGCTTACGCCATATTTCTCATAAATTTTTAAAAGATGTTTTGGCTTAATTTTATAAATATCTTTTTCCCATGATCCAACTGTTTGTGCGCTGACGCCTATACTTGCGCCAAATGCCTCTTGAGATAATTTCCCATTCTTTGCACGAATTTCTGCTATTGTTATTGTTGGTTTAGGCAACTTAGTACCTCCTTTCTAGCAGTCACTAAAAGAACCAATGCCAGATAAATAATGCCCAGATAAGTGCAACAACCAACCAACCAAGCCTATATTTCCAGCGTCCTATTTTTTTATCTTCTGCTTTCATTTTTCTAAAAGACATGCTATAATCGTATTATCAAATAGGGTTTTGGGGCTTACGCCCCTCCCCCTCTCCCTTAGTCTTTAACTAGAGCTAAGAGATATTTGATAATCTCAACTATTGCTGGTATCAATGCTGAGATGATGATTGCCTTGGACTCATTGCTCCAAGGCTTTTTATGTCGCCTGGATTTCTTTGTCCGCTTCATCTTACGACTTAGCATGTCTTTCCTCCTTGTTTTATTTAGTTGATTACCTCAACCATGATTTAATTATACTTGATTTTTTCTCAAGTGTCAATAGTTTACTTGAGATTTTTTCAATTTTTTTGATTTTTTCTATACTGTACTTGATAATTTCTCAAATATATTATAGAATATAGTTGAGAAAAAGAGGTAAAACAAATGGAAAACATACAAGAAATATCTTATAGAATTAGAGAATTACGTTTAGCAAATAATTTAGAACAAACAGAAGTAGCTGATTACTTAGGGTATAAATCAGATACAACGGTCTCGAAATGGGAAAATGGAAAAAATTTGCCAACTGGTGCTAAATTAGTGAAATTAGCAAAACTTTTCAACACAACAACAGATTATATTCTACACGGTAAAGATATAAATACCACAGCGTCCCCAGATTTGCTCACACAGCAGATAACGGACAAGGTGGTACAATTAACCCCAGATAATAAAAAAATCGTGCTACGGACTTCTGAGGAGCTTCTGGAGAGACAAAAAGCAAACGGCGAGATGTACACAGAGCAAAACGAAGAAGAAACGAAGATAAACGAAGTATCAGAAGTTATCAGCTTGTATCAAGTTGAGGTTGTATCTGAGACGGCAGCAGCTTCTGGATTTAACTATGGATTTGGCTACGACGATACAGACAGAGAGATTATAGAGGTCGACGAGCAACCACCACATCACGATATTGCGACTAAGGTCAGCGGAGACTCCATGCAACCTGACTACCAAGACGGAGACATTCTCTATTTAGTAGACAAAGGACTGACCACCTACAACGGAGATTTGGCAGTTATCGCATATGGAGACCGTTCTTACTTCAAAAAGATATACACCGAAAACGGACGCTTACGCCTCGTATCACTCAATGACAAGTACGAAGACATCATCCTAGACTTCCCACCAGCCGAAGACACACACATCAAGATCTATGCGGTTGTTGGAGTGTATAGAGGAGGTGCTACCTATTGAGTCGTCAACCAAAATGGAATAATAGAAAACTTATCAATCACCTAGCTTCTAAAGATGTTACCTTCAATAACATTTCTATAGGTCAAGCAATAACTTTCTTGGATAAGAATAACTACTACTACAAACTAGCTGCCTTTAGGAAAAACTTTAAAAAGAAAGATGGTAAATATGTGGATTTAGATTTCTCGTATTTACAGGATCTTGCATCTCTTGATATGAAAATCAGAGCTATACTTTTAAACATAGCAATCGATGTGGAACATTTTATTAAGGTTGAACTTTCTCGCCAAATAAACAATAATCCGCAAGAAGATGGATATAGCATTCTGACTGAGTTCAAAAACTCGCAATACAATAAATATTACGAGTTTACAAAGAAGAAATTCAGAGAGTCACGTTATCAAAACGCTATGTTTAATAAAAGAAAACATGATTATCCATATTGGGCATTGCTAGAACATATGGACTATGGTTGTCTCATCAAATTCGTAACATTCTACTACCAAAAACACGGATGTAAATCATTAAAAAAAGCTTCAGAATTAGGTGATGGAGCTAGACATATAAGAAATGCCTGTGCCCATAATAGCGTTTTACTACTTAATGTGTTTGAAAAGGATGATAAATTATCAAACGTTAACGCTGTTATTACTACTTTTGCAAAACAAGTCGATGTAATCAAATACAAAAACTATAAGAAAGTAAACGATTTAATTTCACTTCTAGTATTGGCTAAAGCTTATTGCTCTCCTGCAGTACTAGACTACCAAAAACAAGCTATAGACAATTTTATAGTGCGCTGCCAGAGGAATCAATCAGCTTATGCTAAAAATGTGGAATTAACAAAAATGATGGTTGTATTCAAAAAAATCGTTGACATCTTATAAATAATTTGATACTATGGATATAGTGTAAGACTGATTTAGTTCAGCGCCCTATAATAAATGCGTGCATTTACAAGGGAATCCATACCATAGAAAAAGTCGACTAGTTCCTAGCCGGCTTTTACTGTTTTTAGAAAATATATTCTATAAAGGCAGTAACTGTTTCCAAAATGGAAATAGTTGGCAATAATAAAAATAAAATTAACAAAAAACTTGACAAAAAACAACAAAAGACTCTATAATGAAATTAATCTAAGTGAATACTCCCCCCTGGGAGCCTAGAAGAGTCTTTGTATCTATACAGAGGCTCTTTTTGATTTACGGATTCCTATCGTCTAAACAAAAATCCCCACACTCTCCATCGCCAAACTTCGAGTGTGAGGATTTAACTTTCCATCTAGCAAGCAATGGAAAGGATGATAAAAAAATACAACTATAGTTTATCATAAGTTCTACACCTTTTCAACTATGCGGGCAAGCAATCGAAAAGAAAGGACTTTTTATGATAAAAAAATACCTTACAAAAAAAGGAGAGACTAGATATCTCTTTCAAACATACCTGGGCATAGACCCTGCAACTGGAAAAGAAAAACGCACAACACGCCGTGGTTTTAAAACCATAAAAGAGGCAAAGGCTGCCGAACGTGACCTTCTCTTAGACGTTGAAGAGAACGGTTTTTCAAACAATGAAGATTTCCAGAACCCTACTTTCTCTGAAGTCGCTGAGTTATGGCTTGATAGCTATAAAAACACTGTAAAACCAACAACATATCAGAACGTTAAGAAAAAACTTGATGTTATGATTGACTTGTATTTTTCAGATATAAAAATCCAGCAGATCAGCGTAGCATATTGTCAGAAGGTTGCTATCCAGTTAAGTAATCGCTATATCCTCTATGCCAATTACTACTCTGTCATCAGTCGAATTTTCAAGTATGCCACTTCTATTGACATTATTAAGTCAAATCCCTTAGACAAGATTATCAAGCCTAAAAATAGGCCCTTAAAGGCCAAAGAGAACCACTATACAAAACAGGAGCTAACGGAGTTTCTTAAAGTTTGCAGAGTAGATTGTAAGCCTGTAGAGTATACCTTTTATCACTTACTAGCTTTTACTGGTTTGAGGACTGGAGAAGCTATCGGACTCATCTGGTCAGATGTTGATTTTGAAAATAAACGATTGGATATTTCTCGTACGGCTGTCGTTGTTAATAAAAAGCAAACTGTTCAGGATCCTAAAACCAAAAGGAGTAAGAGGGTTATCACTTTAGATGATGAAACTCTGAATGTATTAAAACTCTGGAAACGTCAGCAGATAAAAGAGTATTTTCGGGCTAGTGTGCCTTACAAACATGATTCAAATTATATCTTTACGAATAGTTTTGGAGGATGGATTTCGCCTTCAGCTGTTAAAGAGAGACTTAAAAGATTCTTTTGTGAACATAAAGATGTCAAAAAAATCACTCCTCACGGTTTCAGGCACACACACGCTTCTCTCCTCTTTGAAGCTGGTATTACAGCCAAAATTATTTCGGACAGATTAGGTCACAACAATGTTCAAACAACCCTTGATATGTATACCCACATCAATGATAATCAACGTTTTGAAGTCGTTGATCAGCTCATGGATTTCATTCGCTCCAGCTAAAAGTAGAGTCGTATTCAATCTCGTATTCACTTTTGGTTGACATGCTAGAAACCCACTGATTTCAAGGGACTAGGAAGACGTGAGCAGTTTATACCATAA
>NZ_VMMS01000033.1:0-15972 GCF_013277315.1 Streptococcus sp. 2106 | reverse complement strand
GAACAAGGACACTTAGAGAGGAAAAAGCGAGTCGTCAAAAACCGAAAGATTCCTTTAGAGGAATTGAAATCCTTTGTAGAGGCTTATCCAGATGCTTTTTTACGGGAAATTGCGGCACATTTTGATTGTGCTGTCCCTTCAGTATGGGCAGCTTTAAAGCAGATGAAGGTCACTTCAAAAAAAGATGACGAGCTTTAAGGAACAAGCCCCAGAGAAAGTCGCTGAGTTTCTTGATATTTTGGATAGCCTAAACGATTTACCAATCGTATATATTGATGAAACAGGAATCGACCGCTATCTCTATCGTCCTTATGCAGGGGCTCCTAGAGGGGAGAAAGTCTATGAAAAGATTAGCGGACGTCGTTTTGAGCGAACTTCAATTGTTGCAGGACAGTCTAACGAATTATAAAAAAGCGTATTATTTATCTGATAGAAGTTTTGATTTCTGGTATGACTTACAATACATATATGTCGAGCTGAATATGTATGAAAAAGCACAAAGATTATTAGAATAATGTCAATTCAAAGTTTCACAGTTAGATTTATCTTTTCTAGAAGATTATTTGGTTATATCTTTAGAAATTTTATATAACTGCAATAAATTTAAACAAATGCAACCGTTATTGAAAATTTTAGATACACATTTTAGTGATAATGAAAAATTATCGGATATGAAAGAAACACTAGAAAGTGAAGTGAGCGAATATCATGAATAACTATCGAATTATCTTAAGAAAATATCCTATTGCAATCAATTTTTTTATTTTCAATTTGTTTTTTAAACTATCTATGTATACTTCAAAAACAGTTCATGCACTCTGGTTTGAAATGAATGATAGGCTCCCTAATTATGGTCTATCCTATTCTGCCATGGCATTTGCTGGCATCTTTTCATTTTATATTGGTAAAAAAATAGGACGATTTACCCCTCAAAGAGTGATTCAATGTGGTTTAATTTTATATAGTATTGGCTTATTTTTTAGGATGTTTCCTAATAACTCAGGTATTTCTATAATATCTGGTTTTGTTTCAGGAATCGGTGCTTCGGTAGTGTTGTTATTAATTAGAGTATGGATTGTGGGCATAGGAAGTGAAGAAGAACGTTCCTCTATTGTATCGTTGAAAGAATTTGCAGATGGAGTAGGAAGTTCTTTAGGCATGCTACTAGCAGGTTTTCTTGTCTGGATTTTAACATTCTTGTTTCAAAACGCTACACAATTGACTCTACTTTTTTCGAGCGTCCTTTGCCTGATTACTGTATTTCTAATTCCTCCTATTACTCAATCTCATAATGAGAGTGGCGATTTGGAGAAGGCTGAATTTAAACATTTTGCAAAAGCTAGAACCCTGCTTGTTGGAACTATAATATTCGGCTTCATTATGGGGGGAAGCGTAAGTTTATTTGCTCCATATCTTCCAGTTATTTTAAGCAAACAAGGTATAAATGTATCTGTTATTGGTGTAACATTGACAATTTTAGGACTACTGAGTACTTATTTCTCTTCTCTTTTTTCAGGTCAAAAAACCTCAAAATATAAAGAGTATATCTTTGTGGTCAGTGAAATTTTAGTGGGCTTATCAACAGTTTTATTGATATTTAATATGCAATTTTTATACTTGTTTCTTATTCTTATATGCAGAGCTTTGTTCTTAAATGGTTCTGTAATTAGTCAAGAATTAATGGAGTTGGATATGTATCCTAAAGAACAAATTTCATATTTCTATGGTATATCTCAAACTTCATATTTTATTGGAGATAGTTTAGGTGGATTACTTGGAGGGAATCTGTATGCAAATGATTTACAAAAAACATTAATCATTTTCTTTATCATTTCCACTATAAATGCAATTTCTTTGTTTCTTTTTTATAAGTATATGAAAAAGTAGGTCACAGGATGATGAAAATAAAAAATTTGGATTTAAATGATGCTATATTCCTATCTTATACTCAAGATAGGAAACTTTTATGGCATGATGAATTATTAGTAGATAATAATGGACAAATAATATATGATAAAGAATTTTCTGCAATACTATCAAATAAAAATTGGAATTATGTGATAGATGAATTGGTAAGAACGATTGAGTATATAGTGAGTAAAACAGTAAAAGATGTTAAAAAAGTTTATTTATATTCAGGAAGTTTTGGATCTATATTAGGATTACTACTGAGTGCCAGATTTTCTCACAATCTAGGTGGACATATATGCGTTTCCCCTTTGATAGATTTATCTAATCAAATAAAAAAAAACAAGTGGAATGGAAAGGAAATGGTTTACTGATAAGTTCTCGACAACTGAAATTACAGAAATGTTTTCTGATAAGGTGTGGAAGAAAAATCTTCCTTATAAAACATTCATCATGCAAAGTCCTAGAGATAAAGTTTTAGATTTTTATTATATGAAGTCGACATTGAACAACTATAAATGTTTTGAAATTGATGAATTACCAATAAATGGTCATGGGCCTGAAACTGAATTTGAACTCAATATACTTAATCAAAGTGTTTTAGAAAAAATGAATAAATTATTTGTTGATTGACAATGATAATTTTCTGTAACCGTCCAATAACGAAGTATATTGAAAAATCTCCATATTAGGAACTATCCGTGAGTTCTCTAATCTGGAGATTTCTTATAGGGGGTGGAGATGTTCTTGACGTTTCTGTAGACGTTCATCAGCTGGCAGAGCCTCCCAGTCTCTTTCCAAGGCAAATAACTGGTCACAATAGGCTAAACCTTTAGCTCCTAAGGATGATTTATCTGCTTGCTTGGGAGTGGCTTCAAAAAATTTCCTTCTCACATGCGCCCAACATCCAACAAGTTCAGCTTCTTCCAGTTGACGATAAGCTTCTAGCGGTTCGCAGTTTACCAAGCTTAGCGTCGCCTTGCTCCTAAACCTTGGACTGCTATTGCATAGGCAGAACTAGAGGACTAAGGTCCTAAGTTACTGCCGCAACATATCACAATGCACATAGCCAGAATAGTCTCCTAGGAAGTCTTGTACTACTGAACCACTTCGACGCTGATCATGGTGGTAAAGCCTAATCCCTTGTTTCTCTGCTTTACCTGACAAAAAAGTCCAATAGTAGGTCAGATGGCTATCACTCTCTAAGACCCTATAAGAGGTTTCATCCGCATGAAGAAGATCTTGTTCTAACAACTTTTCTCGTAAAAGGTTATAAAGGGACTCTAAATAGTATTGACTCGTCTTGATATGCCAATTAGAGATTTCCTTACGTGTGATTGGTAAACCCATCTTAGCCCAATCTTCTTCCATATGCTTCCCTCTCTGTTTTCTAACTTTATTATACTAAAAAGAAAGGCATCATTTCAATAGAAATCACGACTTTCTGATGAATTTATTTTTGGAGTGATAGAAAAGCCTTTCATCAGCCAGTCTACTTGTTCAGATGTGAGAGCTTTGACATCCTTTTCTGTACTTGGCCAAGTCAACTTACCGTTCTCAAAGCGTTTATATAGTAGCCAAAATCCTTGACCATCCCAGTAAAGAGCTTTAAAGCGGTCTTTACGTCCACCACAAAAGAGAAAAACTTGACCTGAGAAAGAATCTAATTCAAAGTGGGTTTTAACCAGATAAGCCAGTGAATCAATGCTTTGCCTCATATCAGTCTTCCCACACACGAGATAGACCTGCCCTAGGCTAGATAGATGAATTGTCATAGAGCAACACCTTATCCAAAAGCTCTTCTATCATTTCGAGATTGAGAGATTGAAAAAAACTTACTTCAAGCTTGCCAATACGAACTTTAAGCAGAATATCATTTCTCTTTTTAGAATCAAAAGGACGAGATTGTGGAATCTCTACAGGAACAATAGGTTGTGGCATTCAAATATCCTCCAATAGTTTTACTTTACGAATAGTATACAGGAGGAGCTCCATGAATGATAGATACCTTGTTATGACGCGCTTACAAAAGAACTAGATAAATCCACTAAGTGTGGTTACTCTAGTTCTTTTTCGTTTATTCAACACCCAAGATTTCTTTAATATCATCAACGCTCAAATTGCTTCTGCTTTCTTGTCCTTCAAGAACGGTGTTGAAGAGTTCTTTTTTACTTTCTTGGAGTTCTTGGATTTTTTCCTCTATGGTACCAAGTGTGATAAGGCGATAGACATCGACTTGTTTGGTCTGGCCAAGGCGGTGGCTTCGACCGATGGCTTGCATCTCGACTGCTGGATTCCACCAGAGGTCACAGAGGATGACGGTATCAGCTCCTGTTAGATTTAGTCCTGTTCCACCTGCTTTTAGGGAAATGAGGAAGCAGTCTTTTTCCCCTTGATTGAAGAGATTGACCATTTCTTGACGTTTATCTGAAGGTGTTTGTCCTGTTATTTTAAAGTGAGACATTTCTTTTTTCTCTAGTTCTTGCTCAATGAGATCAAGCATAGAGGTGAATTGTGAAAAGATAAGTGGTCGTGACCCTTTTTCACGAATGGTGTCTAGGAGCTCGAATAAGCTGTCCATTTTTCCACTATCCCCTTTGTAGTCTTCTAAAAAGAGAGCAGGGGTATTACAGATTTGTCTAAGTCGGGTTAGTCCTGCTAAGATTTCAATTTTATGACGTTTAATCTCATCAGCGCTGGCTCCTGAAACCATTTCTTGCATGCGTCGAAGTTGAGCTAGATAGAGCGTTTTTTGTGAACTGCTGAGTTCATTGCTGTAGAGGTGCTCGCTCAGTTCAGGTAATTCTGTCAGAACTTCGTCTTTTTTCCTACGCAGGACAAAAGGTTGAATCAGTTTAGCAACGAGTTGAGGTGACAATTTTGAAAATTCCTTTTTACTTGGTAGGAGACCTGGTAATACTATCTGGAAAATAGACCAAATCTCTTCGAGACGGTTTTCAATAGGAGTTCCAGATAGGGCATAGCAGGTTTTGACATCAAATTCTCTTAAAGCTTGTGCTGTTTTGGTCTGACTATTTTTTATCATCTGTGCTTCATCTAGGATGAGGTAGTCGTAAGACTGCTTTTGATAATGTTCAAGGTCAGATCGAAAAGATGGATAGCTTGTAATAGTGATAGTAGCAGATTTTTCAATTTGTTTGATACGCTCAGTTTTGCTACTATAGGCTACTTCAACCTGTTTGTGAGGTACAAATTTTCGGAATTCTTCCTTCCAATTATAAAGAAGGCTGGCTGGAGCTAGGATAAGAGCTTTCTGGTCTGGTTTAAGGTTGGCTTCCAGAAGAGTGATGGTTTGCAAGGTTTTCCCTAGACCCATGTCGTCTGCCAGGATTCCCCCAAAATGATAATGATCCAGCATACTCAGCCACTTGACTCCTTCTTTTTGATAGGAGCGGAGTTTGGCCTTGACTTCATAAGGCTTGATATCAAATTCTTCAGGGTGGGTCAGGTCATAAGCCATCTTTTTGAAATCACGAGAAAAATTGACATGTTCATTGTCTTTGAAGGTTTCAGAAAGGCTAAAGGCACGAGATTTGTGCATCTTGATTTTTCCGTCTGAAAATTTAGCGCGAAGATCTTGGAGACTTTGGGCAACCTTGAGACTTTCATCGTCAAAGACTAGAACCTTTCCTTGCTTGGTTTGGTAGTGGCTTTCTTGATTCCATAAAGCTTGGATAGCTTTTTCAACCTCATCTTCTGAAATCATAGAAAAATCAAACTGAACTGAAAGGAAGCCTTCGTCGTCAAAAATGTCAATAACAGCAGGATCTTCTACTAAGAGTTTTTCAAGCGATTCATCTAGTTGAACTTGACCCAGAGTACGAAAAAGAGGGAGTTCTTTTAGGAAGAAATCAACGACTTTGATTTTAGAAAGACTATGAAATTCCTCTTTGAAACCAGCAGAAAGCAGTTGATGATAGATTTTTCTAGCTTTGCTAGCTTGGTAAGTATAGGGGAGGGTTAGGAGATCTTGTTTAGAATGGACTTGTTTTTCTCCAAACGACCACACCATGTTGAGGGCAATTTCATTTCTAGTCTTGGAGAAGGTAAAGGTGGGGATGAAGTCATGGATTTGTAATTCATCTGGGATACTGATAGGAACATAGTTTGAGATGATATTACAGACTTGCATGAGTTCAGCCTTATTTTCCTTTGAAAAGATAAGAGGAGAACTTTCTTGATAATGGTAGATCCAAGTAGCTAATTTATCTAAAAAGTAACGGTGCTCTTTTTTGATGATGTGGAAGTGATTGTGTCGAATCCAAAGTTTTTCTTGAATAATGAAACCAAAATAAGCTGTATTGATGATTTCATAATGGTTATCAGAGTTGACAACTTTAAAAATTTCTTCTTCTGGGATAAAGGGACTATCATCTAAGAATATAAGAGGGTATTCGGCTTTTGAGGTTACATATTGGAAGACATCCAAAGCTTGAAAAAGTGGCACGAGGTCGTTTAAATAGCTAACAGGAGCCTCTAAATAGCGTCCACAATCTCTAGGGCTAATGCCATAACTAAAGCTGAGATGAGAATATTCATTTCTATCGATGAAATATTTTTTGATATAGAGGAGTAGGTTTTGGGATGCTTGATTAAACTGATCCAAGGATAATCTGATTGTCCCGATTTTCTGTGAAACAAAGTAATCTTCCTCTTGGAAAATGAGAAAAATGAAGTGAGCTATATCCTTGATAACATAGGCACGAGAAGCCTGTTCTACCTGTAGTTTTAAGGTCCAGGCTAGGCTATGATTTCGGATTTCGACTTGTCCATGAAGGGAAAGTGAAGGCGCCACCGCTTTTTCTTCTACCAGTTCGTCTTGGAGCTCTTCAGATGGCAAGGTAGGAATCAGTTGGCTGGCAAAACTTGGTTTATGACTCGCTTTACCAATGCGTTCTTGAATAGCTTGGGGGAGGCTACGAAAGTAGAGATCCATGGCAACCCAGTGTTTACAGACTCCCTGATTTTGGAAATCCTTACATTCGCAATGAAAGCCAGTCAAATCGAAGTGCTCCATACTGGTCAGGATGTTGGGTTCCAGATGCATGGAAATACCATCATAGGTATTGGGGTGCTTAAAATATTCTTTATTTTCAGTATCAAAATAGTTTTTTATCTGTTGGAAAATAGTTCGTCCATCCATTCTCATACGAGCAGGGAGTCTATCGGGAACCGCCATTGAAGTAACCTCTATTCTAATTATTCTTTCCTCTATCTTATCAGATTTTATAGGAAAAGAATAGACTTATCTTATATAAATTGCATCTTGATAGGGATTGGAAACATTTGCAGTTGCCAGATAGTTGTATGTAATATCGACAATCAATTACAAGGAGCTTACGATTCCACAGAAACTATCAAGTGAAAACTGACCTATCTATAACATTCTAGCTAAATTTCTTCTTGGTTTGGTAAGTTTTTCATCTGGTGAACTAGATAGGCTGCTATAAGTAGTAAAATTATAAGAGCAAAGGCAACAACTTCAAGACCAACACTTGTTGCAAGAAATACGAGAGCAAGGGATAGGACAGCTGGGATAAGCAAGTTGATAACATTGATGGAGGATTGAACTGATCCCATTAACTCCTCAGGAATGATTCCAAAAATCATGGCTTGCAAGCGAGGACTCAATACTCCTGCCGAGAAAGCATCACCTGCACTTCCTAGTAAAATAAGTAAAAAACTTCCACGTAGAAAACCTATAACAATGAGAGACTCCATCAATAGACTCCAATAAATATTCAGGCGAATAGAAATTTTTTTAGATAGAAATCCACTCAGAAGTCCACCTAAAATAACATGAAGAAGGCTTATCATTATCAAAATTGCCAGACTTTGCCCTGTTGACAAACCCATAAAAGGATAGTGAATCAGTAGAATCGCACTGACAGGCTCTACCATCATCAAAACAGCTTGACTAATGGACAAAATCCAAAGCAAGACCATGACATCTTCCATAGTCATCAATAATTTCATTGACTCTTTCAAATGCTGGAAAAAGCTACTCATTCCTACATAAGGAGGAACTTCGATTTTTTCTTCCTCTTTTTTCAAGCGGTTTCGGATAAGTAGACTTCCTAGAAAGGTAAATAAAAAGGTTAAAACATTTACAAAAGCTAGAGTAGAAATGCTAAACAGTCCTAAAAATACTCCTCCGCTGAGATTACCTATCAAACGTACAATGGAACTCGTGGACTGCCTAAACCCCATAGCCTCCGTCATATCATCGTTTATTAGTCGTATGTAAATCGGTGTCAGCATGTATCCTGCAAGAAAACCAATCGTATCTGAAATCAAGTTCATGCTGCAAATAAAGAAAACAGAAAAGAGAGAGAAGTCGGTACTTGTCAGGAGCAAAGTCACTCCAGAATAAAGGAGGACCTTGATAAAGAGGATAGAAATATACTTGCTGATTCGATTTTTTTGAAAATCAGCTATAACTCCAGTAAAAAGTTGCAAGACCTGTGGAATGGTTTCTGATAGGCTAATCAAAAATATAGCTAAGGGAGCAAAGGCATAAGAAGAGACATAATTGATAAAAGCTAAGTAAAAAATAGTATCTCCAAAACTTGAAATCCACTCATTTACTGTTAGCTGACGAAAAGCTCGATTTTTAAGAAAAATATGCATATTAATCTCCTTATAATAAATTCTAGAAAGCATAGAGCAAATTCGTGGTTCGTCTGACTAAATTTCCTATCTAAATACTACCTTCAAATATAAAATTTAGTGAAACTTTTATCTCCTCTAATCTTCTAAATATATTTTAGTGTATATTTTTTATAAAGTAAAGACTCTTTTGAATAAATTACCCATTTTTTGACAATTCTGTAAATTTCTGAAAAATATTTCAAGTGAATCCATCTATTACCTTAGGACATTGAAACTTCTTTCGCCAGAGGTGCTTATATTACTGGAAAGTTGAAGATTGAAATGTGGTATAATAAGAGGTAATAGAGTTTTGGAAAGTGAGAGAAGATGATTTCAAAGAGATTAGAATTGGTGGCTTCCTTTGTGCCACAGGGAGCCATTTTGCTAGATGTGGGAAGTGACCATGCTTATCTGCCTATCGAGTTGGTTGAGAGAGGACAAATCGAAAGTGCCATTGCAGGTGAGGTCGTAGAAGGTCCCTACCAGTCCGCGGTTAAAAATGTTGAGGCTCACGGCCTAAAGGAGAAAATCCAGGTTCGTTTAGCCAATGGCTTGGTAGCCTTTGAAGAGGCAGACCAAGTGTCGGTCATTACCATTGCTGGTATGGGCGGTCGTTTGATTGCCACTATATTAGAAGAAGGCTTGAACAAGTTAGCTAATGTAGAACGGTTGATCCTCCAGCCCAATAATCGTGAAGACGACTTGCGTATCTGGTTACAAGACCATGATTTTCAGATTGTAGCAGAAAGCATTCTAGAAGAAGCTGGCAAGTTTTACGAGATTTTGGTGGTGGAAGCAGGACAAATGAAACTATCAGCCAGTGATGTTCGATTTGGCCCCTTATTGTCCAAAGAAGTCAGCCCAGTCTTTGTCCAAAAATGGCAAAAAGAAGCTGTTAAGCTAGAGTTTGCCCTCGGACAAATCCCAGAAAAAAATATAGAGGAGCGTCAAGTTTTAGTAGATAAAATTCAAGCCATCAAGGAGGTGCTCCATGCTAGCAAGTGAAGTAATTAACGCATATGAAGCCTTTTGCCCTCAGGAATTTTCCATGGAGGGAGACAGTCGTGGTCTGCAAATTGGCACTTTGGACAAGGAGATACAAAGTGTCATGGTTGCTCTCGATATTCGTGAAGAGACGGTAGCAGAGGCCATTGAAAAGGGTGTGGATTTGATTATCGTCAAGCACGCGCCGATTTTCCGTCCCATCAAGGATTTGGTAGCTAGCCGTCCACAAAATCAGATTTACATTGATCTCATCAAGCATGACATTGCAGTTTATGTCAGCCATACCAATATTGACATCGTTGAAAATGGTCTCAATGACTGGTTCTGTCAGATGCTAGGAATCGAGGAGACAACTTATCTTCAGGAGACAGGTCCTGAACGTGGAATTGGACGTATTGGGAATGTTCTGACTCAGACCTTTGGGGACTTTGCCCAGTATGTCAAGCAAATCTTTGGTCTAGATAGTCTTCGAATGGTGCATTATCAAGAGAGAGATTTGCAGAAGCCTATTTCAAGAGTGGCCATCTGTGGTGGAAGCGGGCAGTCATTCTATAAGGATGCTTTAGCTAAAGGAGCGGATGTCTATATCACTGGTGATATTTACTACCACACTGCCCAGGATATGTTGTCTGATGGCTTGCTGGCATTGGATCCAGGTCACTATATCGAAGTGTTGTTTGTGGAAAAAATCGCAGCACTCCTTACTCAATGGAAAGAGGAAAAAGGCTGGGAACTAGAGATTTTACCTAGCCAAGCATCGACCAATCCTTTCCATCATATCTAGTTAGAAGGTGAAGACAATGAAAAATTGTACTAGTATAATTATGGTAAACTGAAACTACACTAGTACAAATGTGATTCTGAGACATTGTTGAGACTGGATTTTTTTGTAAAACTTATACCCGAAATTTTATAAATAAAAAAATACAATAGTCCTCGTTTTTTTCAGTTTAATCAAAAAATCCAATACATATAATTAGAAAGATAACAATTTACCATAAAATACTCTAAAAACA
Source organism: Streptococcus sp. 2106 (assembly GCF_013277315.1). Classification (NCBI taxonomy): domain Bacteria; kingdom Bacillati; phylum Bacillota; class Bacilli; order Lactobacillales; family Streptococcaceae; genus Streptococcus; species Streptococcus sp. 2106. The sequence continues at coordinate 5,371 of NZ_VMMS01000033.1, read as the reverse complement.
GAAAAAATCAAATGTTTTTCCTTGCAAAATTCGGGGGGGGGGTGGTATAATTGCTACTAGACTGTATACTCTTCATAGGAGGTATAGTGGGGTAAATAGTCGTAAGTTGCTATTTAATATTATTGTCAATTGAAGAGGAAAATGACATGTTCTCTTCAATCATATCTTTAAGGAGAAAGAGTTATGGATTTTAGAAAGTCTAACAGAGAAAAGGTCTTCCGTTACTCCATTCGTAAGTACCACTTTGGTGCCGCCAGTGTTGCGGTTGCCGCATTGATGTTTTTTGCCAACGGTGCAGTAGCAGCGAGTGAGACAGTCACTCCAGCTACAACTAATGACGTGGTCGCTGGATTTGATGGTAACCCTGATGGGGCTCTGCAGGAGTCGGATGAGGGAGAGTCGAAGGAGGTTGTACTTGAGCAACTTGCTGAAGGCAAGATCACAAAGGAGATAAAAGGGCAAGGGAGGTCAGCGGAAGGATCTAATCAAGGACAGACAGTAGCTGCCCCTAAAACTACTGGAGTAGACTCTAGCCAGCCAGAGTCTGTTCAAGAAAGTCCTCAGGTGAGAGAGAAAAGGGCAGGATCTGCTGACACGATAGCAGCCAAAACAAGCAGCACTGGAGTCCTTCAGCCTCGGGTGCTCAAAGACAGCCAGTCTGACTATGACCCTATTCCACTTGACGATGATGAGGATGATACAGAACAGGATGAACAACCGTTAAACACTCCGGTGACAACAGCGATTCAACCTCGTTCAAGAGGAAGCAGACAAGAAGTTCCTTCAGGCTACATAGCTGTGCCAAGTAATGCTTATGTAGATGGGATCAACTACTTTTTAGAAGATGGACATGCAGGTTCACCTTATGCCCGTGGAACCTATGTCTATGGTTCGCAACGTTCAAGAGCATATTGGGACGGAAAAGAGTTTCGTATTCCGGAAGCGAAAGATTTTATCTACGGGATAGTCAAGAAAACAGAAACTGGTTTTAAATGGGAGATTGATATCAATAAGGGAAAAGTAGGACGGGGTCCACACCACTACTTATCAAATACTTTTTGGTTTACCCTACCTAAAAACCACACTGTAAAAGCAAACTCAGTAACTATTTCTCGTTATGATCATAGGACTGGTGGCACCACTGCTACTAGTGGAGATGCAGGTAACGGAGAGGATCAAATCCTAAAGGCCTTACAATCAGCTGATGGGATTAGTGATGAAAAGCAGGGGACTGTTGCATCAACAGGAGCGGCAGCAAAAAGTGGAGGTTATGGTTATCGGACGGATAGTCTGGATGGCTTAGCCAAGGAAGAAGTTAACTGGTGGGTGCAGAAAGGTTTCTACTACCATGCTGATAAAAACTTCCCAACTGAAGTTGAGAAAAAGGCAGCTTCTAAATACTCTGGTATCAAAAATGAAACCGAGAAAGTATACACCTTCTCTTTGGACGGAGGACGTGATGATAGCTACCATTTGACCTTTGAGACGACTTCCCCAGATACGACTTTCCGTAATCTCTATTACGCCTTGGGTGTTAAAGGGTTTAGGCTGTCAGGGAAATCAGTTAATCGCTTGCTAGTCAATCAGTGGTACGGTAGAGCTGCCGGTGAAGGAGACCAGGCTGAGAAGTATCCGGCTCAGTTGGAAGGGAATGGCTACTATCAGATTGTACAAGGGCAAATTTGGCAGCCGCAAAATAATAATGTATCAACAACTCCAGGTAACTCTTCATCTTTAATTGCTAAAAGCGATGGAGGCATTGACCTTGAATCCTACTTTAAAAATAGGGATAAGGTAGGGGATAATGCTGAATCACATCCAACTTCTTATAATCTTTTTAAGGACGGCGTCAAAGTTGAAAACAACAAAGAAGCTGCAGACACTATCGTCAATACTCCGGGAGTGAAATCTTATCTTGTAGAGCGAATCTTTGCTGACGGTTCTGGTGAATTGGTTCAGTTAAATTTTGTTGTGAAACCGAAAAAACCAAGTTTAAATACTGATTTGCAAAAGCAAGCAGGGACGATAAAGGATATCACTGCAACTAACGGAACCAAAGGTGTAGAGATGATTCTCTACCATGACGGAAAAGAAGTAGCAACCAGTATTGCTGGTGATGATGGAAATGCAACCTTCAAAAATGTTGTTATTACAAACGGTTCTTATACTGTCAAGTCGCGTGTTTCAGGTCAGTCTTATTTGACTGCAGAAGGCAAGCGAACTTCACTCTTAGAGTCTGAATCATCAGATGCTAAAGTAGCCAACTACGATAGCAGTCAGATTCGTATTGGGTTTGGACAAAGTGGAGAGGGCGGAGCAGCTTCTAGCTTGGAGACAAGTAAGTATAAAGCACTATATCTTGACAGTTATACTGGAAAGCAACTACAAGTGCTGGTTCGAGTTCCAGGTGGTAAGTCTATCAAAAATATTGAAGTAACTAATTTAGAAAAAACGGGCTTGGTTCAGGGTGAAGTGGAGCATGAGGGACCCCTAAGTAGCAAGAAGTCATTAACAGGAACTATTAACAAAACCAATTCAGGTATCCATCAAATTACTGTTACGGTTACAACCGCAGATAATACAACCAAGACAGAAAAACTCTATCTATACATTCCATTTACGAAACCGAGTTTTGCAACAACAGCTGAGAGTTTGAAAGGAAAGACGACAGGAAAACCGGTCATCAAAGCAAACTCTGGAACAAAAGGAGAAGCAGCAAATATTCCTGATAAAGCAAAACTGAAAACCTTCTTGGTTAAAGGTGGGAATGATGTGGATGCTGTAGGCACAGGTGCTTCTGATAATAAGCCTAAAAAAGCTACTGGCTATACTATTCTTGCTAGTGGTGATGTTAAGGCGGATGGAACAGTTGAGTTTACTCCTGATAAGTATAGACAAGAATTGGTGGGGAATGAGGAACTTCGTCTAGTTACGGCAGTGGTTAAGGAAGGTACAGATGAACCTGTTTTAGACTATCTTGTATCACCACTATCAGAATCGCTTAAACTAGAACTTCCTACAGAAGCTAGCCGTGACTTTGTAAGCCCAGCAGAAAAAGTTACCGTTGAAAATCCAGGTAGTCTAAATCAAACCGAGAAAGATAAGCTAAAAAAAGCTATTGAAGATGCTAATCCAGGATTTAAAGTTGAAATAACAGATGATGGTAAGGTTCAGGTGACCAGACCGGATGGACAAGAGGAAGAAGCTGCTGTCAGTGATTTTGTGAAACAAAATGGGCAAGCAGATTCTGCAGATGATTCGACTTCTCCAAAAGAAATCCAAAAACCAACTGAAAAAGTGAAGGTAGCTAATCCAAATAAGCTAACCAAAGAGGAATTGGAAAAGATTACTCAGAAGGTTCAGGAGAAAAATCCTGGTGCTACTGTAAACGTTGGGCAAAATGGAGATGCCTATGTTGTACAACCAGATGGAACAAGTGGCTTGATTTCCCACAAAGATTTGTTGGAGCTGACAGAAGAGCAAAAAGAAGCTGCAAAGAACCGTAAACCGTTAGTCAACCCAGAGCAGAAAGTACCTGTAACCGATCCAGAGAAACTAAATTCTTCAGATATTGAAAAGATTAAGAAGGCTCTACAAGCTGCTAACCCAGGAGCGACTGTTACAGTGGATAGTGATGGAAATGCAACTGTTACAAGTCAGGACGGATCAGAAAGTAAGTTTATCTCACGAGATGACTTGGTTACAAAAGTGACGGTCCAAGCGCCTCAATCTCCAACTATCTCACAAGATAAAGAAACTCTAACGGTAACATCAATGGTAGGTCAAGACGAAGCTACTAAGGTTATGCTTACGTATACAAATGCTACTGGACAAAAAAAAACTGTTGGTTTTACTAAAACTGGTAGCAACTGGAATAAGGATGACGCCAATGCAGATAGCACAATTTCGATTATAAATGATGAAAATGGACTGGGCAAAATCCTAATCCAAGCTGAAACAGCAGAAGCAGGTTCAACAGTTACAGTTAAGCAGCAGAAGGACGGCTCTGACTTTAGTATAGCAGCTACTACTAAGGTTTTAGGAAGATTAGAGGATGTAAGTGGTATAGCCCAACCAGATGGTTCGGTTGTAATTACTGTACCGCAGGAAGCTACTGAGTTTGATTTGACTTATCATAATCAAACTAGTAATCGTTCAGAAACACAACATTTTAGAAAAACTGATCAAGGATGGAGTGCTGTTGCAGGAATTACAGCTAGTGGCAATAGCTTTACCCTTCCAAAAAGTTTAGTAAAAGACGGGACGGAAGTTGCGGTAAAAGCTTCTAGCGCAACGAAAATTTCAGAAACTAAACGAATTAAGGCTAAGTTTGAACAACCGAGTGCAACAACTAGTGCTACACGTCAAAATGGAGATGTAGAAGTTACATTACCGACAGATGCAGAAAAAGTGACCTTAACTTATAAGAACAAACAAAATACCAATGCCACAGTAACACTGGTTAAACGAGGAAATAATTGGAGTTCTTCAACAACCTTACCAGATGGTATCAGTCTAGCAAATGGTAAGGTTACGCTTGACTATACAAAAGTGAACAGGAATACAAATATCACAACAGCCTCTACTAGAGGAAATGGCGATGTTGAATCTCAAGCAAATAACCAAAATCATCCTATTCCAGAACACACAGCTCCGACGACTAAGACGATTACAAAAGTAATCGGTGAAAATCCTACAAATGCAGAGTTACTTGCTGCTGTAGATGTAGCTAACAAAGCATCAGCTGTACTGAAAGAAGGAACACAGTATCCAACTACAGTAGGGAACCATACTCTTGACGTTGTTGTTACTTATACAGATCAAAGTACAGAAAACGTAAGAGTAACGTATGTGGTGAAACCAGCAGACAAGACAGCTCTAACGCAAGCGAATAACGATTTAGCAAGCGAAGTAGCAAGTCAACCAACTACAGATGACAAGCCACAAAGCAAAGTTGACGCATATACTAAAGCAAAAGAAGCGGCGGATAAAGCAGTGGAAGCAGCGAAAAAAGTAATAGCGGACGACAATGCGACACCAGAAGCTGTACAAGCAGAGCTAGCGAAAGTAAACGCAGCCAAAGCAGCCTTGAAAGCGGCAGAAGATGCCGTAACAACCGCAGCGACAACTACAGCGAAAAATAAACTAACTGAGGATAAAGCGAAGTTAGATGAAGCTGTAAGTACAGAAGGTAAGACACCAGAAAGTATTCAAGCATACGAAGCCGCTAAGAAAGAAGCAGAAGCAGATGTTGCAACAGCGAAGGAAGCAGCCAAAGCAGTATTAGCTAAAGGTGACAATGCGACAGCAGCTGAAGTTCAAGAAGCGCAAGAAAAAGTAACAGAAGCGCAAGGTAAGTTAGACAAAGCGA
>NZ_VMMS01000032.1:1055-7171 GCF_013277315.1 Streptococcus sp. 2106 | reverse complement strand
TCCCTTGTGGCGCAAGGGGTTAGCTGTCCTTTTGTATTTTTTAAGTGATAAAGTCGGGATTATACCATATTTTCATCAGTCTCATTCTCCATAAATATTCAAAAAATAGACAGAAAATTCTTGATTTTGTCTATCGTTTATACTATAATCATAATCACTACACAGAAAGGAGATTATTATGAAAAGAATCATTCATGCTTGGAACAAGGCAAGCCTTGTCAAGCGTATCTTGATTGGTATGCTTTGTGGGGGAATTCTAGGACTGACCCTTCCTAATCTCTCAGGAATTGGGCTACTCGGGGATTTATTCGTTGGAGGTCTAAAAGCTGTTGCTCCTATCCTAGTCTTTGCTCTCGTTGCTAATGCCCTTTCCCAACATCAAAAGGGACAAGATAGCAATATGAAAACTGTTGTTTTCTTGTATATCCTAGGAACTTTTGCCGCTGCTCTTGTAGCTGTACTAGCAAGTTTCATCGTCCCTATTGAAATCACCCTAAATAGTGCTAATACCGATATTGCTCCACCAGATGGGATTGGACAGGTCCTCAGCAACCTCTTGCTCAAACTGGTTGACAATCCAGTCAACGCCCTGCTTACTGCTAACTATATTGGAATCTTATCTTGGGCAGTCATTTTTGGAATTGCTATGAGAGAGGCCAGCAAAAATAGTAAAGAATTACTAAAAACTATCGCTGACGTGACTTCTAAAATTGTCGAATGGATCATCAATCTGGCTCCATTTGGAATCCTTGGTCTTGTTTTTAAAACCATTTCTGACAAGGGAATCGGAAGCCTTGCCAACTACGGTATTTTATTGGTTCTATTAGTAACGACTATGCTTTTTGTTGCCCTTGTGGTCAACCCTTTGATTGCCTTCTTCTTTATGAGACGCAACCCTTACCCTCTAGTTTGGAACTGCCTCCGTGTCAGCGGTGTGACAGCCTTCTTCACTCGTAGTTCTGCGGCTAACATTCCTGTCAACATGAAACTCTGCCATGACCTTGGACTCAACCCAGATACCTATTCTGTTTCTATCCCACTTGGCTCTACTATCAACATGGCTGGAGCAGCGATTACCATTAACGTTTTGACCCTTGCTGCGGTAAACACTCTTGGAATCCCTGTTGACTTTGCCACAGCCTTTGTCCTCAGTGTGGTAGCAGCTATCTCAGCCTGCGGTGCTTCTGGTATTGCGGGAGGTTCCCTCCTTCTTATCCCAGTTGCTTGTAGCCTTTTCGGTATTTCTAACGATATTGCCATGCAAGTTGTTGGGGTTGGATTTGTGATTGGGGTCATCCAAGACTCATGTGAAACAGCCCTTAACTCTTCTACAGACGTCCTCTTTACTGCCGTTGCCGAATACGCAGCAGCCCGTAAAAAATAACTCATAAAGACAAGCCTGCTCAGGTCTTGTCTTTTACGCTTTTATTCTAACTTATTAGGAAACTCTTATGTCTATTAGCCAACGTACGACCAAGCTCATCTTAGCTACCTGTCTTGCCTGTTTTCTTGCTTATTTTCTCAATCTTTCCTCAGCAATTTCGGCTGGAATTATCGCTCTCTTGAGCCTATCTGATACGCGTAGAAGTACTTTAAAACTGGCTCGCAATCGACTCTTTTCCATGCTCCTAGCTCTGGCTATCGGTGTTCTAGCTTTTCACTTGAGCGGATTTCATATCTGGAGCCTTGGTCTCTATCTTGCCTTCTATGTGCCTCTAGCCTACAAGATGGGCTGGGAAATTGGCATCACACCAAGCACTGTTTTGGTTAGCCATCTCTTGGTACAAGAGTCAACCTCTCCAGACCTTCTAGTCAATGAATTCTTTCTCTTTGCTATCGGTACAGGATTTGCTTTACTGGTCAATCTCTACATGCCTTCACGAGAAGAGGAAATTCATCACTACCACACATTGGTAGAAGAAAAGTTAAAAGACATCCTCCTACGCTTCAAATATTATTTATCCAGAGGGGATGGACGCAACCGAGCACAGCTGGTGGAAGAATTGGACACCCTTTTGGAAGAAGCCCTCAGACTGGTCTATTTGGATCACTCAGACCACCTCTTTCACCAGACTGATTACCATATTCACTACTTTGAGATGAGACAGCTACAAAGTCGTATCCTGCGAAACATGGCCCAGCAAATCAACACCTGTCACCTAGCTGCCAGTGAGAGCCTGATTTTGGCTCAACTCTTTTCAAAAATTGCAGGTCAACTGAGCCAGACCAATCCTGCTTCTGATTTGCTAGATGAAATCGAACGCTATCTGGAAGTCTTCCGAAACCGCAGTCTGCCCAAGACAAGAGAAGAATTTGAAACCCGCGCTACCCTTCTTCAACTCCTACGTGAATCCAAAACCTTCATCCAAGTAAAAGTTGATTTTTACAAAAATATGGACAGTAAAAAAGAAAACCACTAAAAAACAGAACTTGCCAGCATTCTTGAAAAGTAGTATAATTATTGCATGCGCAATCATCTTGTGACGCAGAGACTGCCCGTTAATGGACTTTCTTCTATTTATGACTCTAAAAAGAAAGGAGACACTATGACCTATTTGGAAAAATGGTTTGACTTCAATCGGCGTCAGAAAGAAATTGAAAGTCTCCTGGAAGAGACCATTGCCCAACAGAGCGAGCAAAGTCTGACCTTGAAAGAGTTCTACCTACTCTACTATCTGGACTTGGCCCAAGAAAAATCTCTACGCCAGATTGACCTGCCAGATAAGCTTCATCTGAGCCCGAGCGCAGTTTCTAGGATGGTGGCTCGCTTGGAAGCTAAAAATTGCGGTCTACTCAGTCGCATGTGCTGCCATCAAGATAGACGCTCTAGTTTTATCTGCCTGACAAATGATGGGCAAAAGACACTGGCCTCGCTACAAAAGGCTGTCGAAGAAAGCTTGGAAGCAGGTTTGGATTTCTTGATTTAAGATGATTTTAGAAAAAAGTTGCGTGCGCAATCATTTTTATTGACATTCTCTTTTACAAGGAGTAAAATAAAGTCAAGATTAAACAAAGGAGTTTTATATGATCGAAATTACTTATCTAGACGCCAGTAAGAACGAAAGAACTGTGACTTTCGAATCCTATGAAGATTTTGATCGTTCGCAACAAGCTTGCATTATCGGCGTCGCAGACTACTACCCTGTCCAAAAATTGACTTATAAGGATCATGATTTGGACTACCATGGGACTTATGGAGATATCTTCTTCTATCTCAAGAAACAAGATTTAAGCCAATATAACTAAAAAAGGAGAAATACAATGGCAAAAGCAATTACAGATGCAACATTCGAACAAGAAACAAAAGACGGTTTGGTCTTAGTAGACTTCTGGGCAACTTGGTGTGGTCCATGTCGTATGCAAGGTCCAATCTTGGACAAATTGTCTGAAGAACTTTCAGAAGATGTCTTGAAAATCGTTAAAATGGACGTTGATGAAAATCCAAACACAGCTCGTGCTTTTGGAATCATGTCTATTCCAACTCTTCTCTTCAAAAAAGACGGCCAAGTTGTCAAACAAGTTGCTGGTGTTCACACAGCAGAACAAATCAAGGCCATCGTTGCTGAATTGAGCTAATCAAACGAGAGACCAAGTACTTTCTTTGGTCTCTTTTTTCTTGCCCTTTGCCATTTTTCAAAAAATATGCTAGACTGTAAGTAGAATATTACGATGTTTGGGACATGCCATCGCTAAAAAAAACCTTGACTTGGTATTTTTTAGCTCCCTCAAGGGAGCTTTTTGCGTGCTCTGAACATTTCCCATTTTGGAAGGAGTACTATGAAACGTCAATCAGCCTTGGTCGTCTTTAGTGGCGGTCAAGATTCCACAACCTGCCTTTTCTGGGCTAAAGAACACTATGAAACGGTCGAAGCCGTCACCTTTGCCTACGGCCAACGCCATCATCTCGAAATTCAAATCACTAGAGAAATCGCTAAGGAACAAGGCATTCGTCATCACATCCTAGATATGTCTCTGCTGGGACAAATCACTGAAAATGCCTTGACTTCTGATCTGGAAATTGAGCAAAAAGAGGGAGAGGTTCCCAATACCTTTGTTGATGGTCGCAACCACCTCTTTCTATCCTTTGCGGCAGTCCTTGCCAAGCAACGAGGCATTAAAGATATCGTGACAGGTGTCTGCGAGACAGACTTCTCAGGCTACCCCGATTGTCGAGATGTCTTTGTCAAATCCCTTAATGTTACCCTCAACCTTGCCATGGATTACGACTTCGTTATCCAAACACCTCTCATGTGGCTAGACAAGGCTGAAACTTGGGAGTTAGCTGACCAACTCGGTGCCTTTGACTATGTTCGTGAAAAGACCTTAACCTGCTACAACGGGATTATCGGACGTGGTTGTGGAGATTGCCCAGCCTGCCACCTACGTCAACATGGGTTAAATGTTTATCTCTCACAGAAAGGAGAAGCCTAATGTTTTTTGCACCCAAAGAAATCAAACAGGAAACCGGGGAGTCTCTGGTCTACAACCCTCACAGAACCTTGGTATCAAAAGAGTTTACCTTCGATGCTGCCCACCACCTCTTTCACTATGAGGGAAAATGCAAATCCCTTCATGGTCACACCTATCATCTGCAGATTGCTGTCAGTGGATTTTTAGATGAACGTGGCATGACCTACGATTTTGGAGACATCAAAGCAATCTACAAGAACTACTTAGAGCCCCACTTGGATCATCGCTATCTCAATGAAACTCTTCCCTATATGAACACGACTGCTGAAAATATGGTTTACTGGATTTTCCAAACCATGGACCAAGAGTTGCCAGACGAACGTGGTCTCCGTTTGGAATACGTTCGCCTCTATGAGACTCCGACTGCCTTTGCGGAGTTTAGACGGGAGTGGTTAGATGACTAGGGAACGTGTCCTCAAACTACCAGTTCTGGAAATTTTCGGCCCAACCTTTCAAGGCGAAGGCCGTGCAATCGGGCAGAAAACCATGTTTGTCCGCACTGCTGGTTGCGACTATCACTGCGACTGGTGCGATTCTGCCTTTACTTGGGATGGCTCTGAAAAGCCAACTCGTATGACAGCTGACGAGGTCATTGCTGCCTTGGATAAATTGGGGAGCTATGACTATGTAACCCTATCTGGGGGAAATCCTGCTATCCTAGCAGCCAACATGGCTGAACTCGTCACCAAACTCAAGGAACGTGGTGTCACTCTGGCTGTTGAGACCCAAGGCTCCCGCTGGCAAAATTGGTTAAAAGACATCGACCAGGTCACCCTCAGTCCCAAACCTCCTTCATCCAAGATGGAAGTCAACTTTGAGACCTTGGACTTTATCGTTTCCCAACTGGATCCAGACAAGGTCACCTTTAAAATCCCTGTCTTTGATGATGCAGATTTGGCCTTTGCCCGAGGCATACAAGAGCGCTACCAACCAGATGTTCTCTTCTTATCAGCAGGAAATCCTGAGCCCAAGGCCACAGGCAATATTGTCCAAGACCAACTAGACCGACTCAAAGAACTTTGGGAACGCATCGCCGCTGATGATAGCTGGGGCAATGTCCGCGTCCTTCCTCAACTGCATACCCTCCTCTACGATAACCAACGTGGAGTTTAAGATTAGAAAGAAAAAATCATGTCACAACAAGAAGAAATGAAAAACCTAAGCCTACTGGGCAACAAAGAAACCAACTACATTTTCGAATATCAACCAGAAATCCTCGAATCCTTTGACAATCGTCATGTGGAAAATGACTATTTCATCAAATTTAACTGTCCTGAATTTACCTCACTTTGCCCAATCACTGCTCAGCCAGACTTTGCAACTATCTATATTTCCTACATTCCTGACAAGCTCTGTGTTGAGTCAAAATCCCTCAAACTCTACCTCTTTAGCTACCGAAACCACGGAGATTTCCACGAAAACTGTATCAACACCATCGGGAAAGACTTGGTCAACTTGCTAGACCCTCGCTATTTGGAGGTTTGGGGAAAATTCACTCCACGCGGTGGCATCTCAATTGACCCCTACTACAATTACGGTAAGCCAGGAACTAAGTATGAAGGCTTGGCAGAACAACGCCTCTTCCAACACGACCTTTATCCAGAGAAAATTGACAACCGCTAAACTCATACTCAATAAAAATCAAA
>NZ_VMMS01000032.1:0-1040 GCF_013277315.1 Streptococcus sp. 2106 | reverse complement strand
CGAAGTCAGCTCAAAACATAGTTTTGAGGTTGTAGATGAAACTGACGAAGTCAGTAACCATACCTACGGCAAGGTGAAGCTGACGTGGTTTGAAGAGATTTTCGAAGAGTATCAATCGAGTAGGGGATAATCTCTAGCCTCTCTCACACCACCGTACGTGCCGTTCGGCATACGGCGGTTCAACTAACTTTTAACGCATGTCGTTCAAGGTAATAATCCAAACACGAAACCAGTCCTCGTTTTTCAAGGACTGGTTTTGATATAGCACGTTTAAGTACCGACTTCTGAGCTACTAATTGATAATGGTCGCCCCAGCCAGATACCTTATCTGCTATCCATTTAGGAACTCCTAACTTAAGCAATCCCCATAATCGTCTCGATTTCTTCTTCCATTGCTTCCAGATAATCACTCGTAGGCGAGTACGCAAGCGCTCATCTATGCTGGTGACAATACTTTTCATATTTCCCAATGAGAAATAGTTTATCCATCCTCGAATGGACAAATTCAGTTGCTCAATACGTCTTGTTAGGTCTATACTCCATTTCCTCTGTGTTAGTTTCTTCAATTTAAGCTTAAATCTCCGAACACTATCTTGATGGGGACGACTTTTCCAACCATCTGATGATTTCCAGAACCCAAAACCTAAGTATTTCAGCTCTCTTGGTCTGGTAATCTTAGTCTTGGTCATATTTACTTTCAAACCTAGCCGTTTCTCAATAAAACGACTGACTAAATACATCACACGCTTAGCGGCTGCCTCGCTTCCGACCGTCATCACACAATCATCTGCGTAGCGCACAAATCGAAGTCCCCTCTTTTCTAATTCCTTGTCCAATTCATTAAGCATGATATTAGATAAGAGAGGAGATACATTTCCTCCCTGTGGTGTACCAACTAGCGTTTTATGACGTTGACCATTAATGATAACACCTGAATGAAGATACTTACGAATCAAGGATTCCCTATCTCCGTCTTCGATAATGTTATGTACTAAGGACATCAATCTATCTTGAGGAACCCTATCGAAAAATTTCTCTAG
>NZ_VMMS01000031.1:0-8721 GCF_013277315.1 Streptococcus sp. 2106 | reverse complement strand
AGTCAGTAACCATACCTACAGCAAGGTGAAGCTGACGTGGTTTGAAGAGATTTTCGAAGAGTATAAGTTATACTTTTACAACTTGAACCTCGTCTTTACCGAGTAAAATCAAGTATTTTTCAATATTTTCAATCGAATAGGCTCGTGATAAAGCCTCTTCGTATAGAGCTAACTGACCACGATAGCGGTCTACGAGTTGACTTGGTTCATCATAGCGGTCTGTCTTGTAGTCAAACAGAACAATTTTGTTTTCGTAAAGCAGATAGCCATCAAGGATACCACGGACAACAAAGTCTTCCTGACTCTTTTGGTCTCGTTTGAGCATGGAGAAAGGTTGCTCGCGATAAAGATGGTTGGTATTAGCGATAATTTCCTGACCGAGTGCTGTGTCAAAGAAAGCAAGAATTTTATCAAGATTGATCTTGTCTCTGACAGCTTGGCTAGTTTGAACTTGTTTGAGTGTTTCTGTTAGGCTAGCAAGCGTTGGTCTCTGGCTGAGGTCAATTCTCTGCATGAGTTCGTGGGTAGCACTACCAATCTCAGCTCCAGTTACCTTTTCTTTGGTTGAAAAATCTGGCAAATCAAAGCTGATTTTCTTGCCTACTGACTGACCTTGACCAGCAATCTCGACACCTTCCATATCCATAACGGGTTCGTAGAATTTCTTGATTTGACTTGGGGTTTGAACACTAGGAAGTTCAATAGCTGCGCGGTGAAGAGTATTATAAACTTCCACCTCCTTCAGCATTTCCAGAGCTTCTTTGATGGTATCTGACTGACGATTGTCTGCTTGGGAGCTATCTTGGAGAGGACTCTTGGTTTCCAACTGAACGATAGCTTCTCTGGTCAACTGATCTTCGCCAATAAAACGATAACTAAAGTTGAGCTTGTCCTTAGTAAACACTTTACTGATAGCCCAAAGCCAATCTTGGAAATTCCGTGCTTGCAGTCTAGTATTGCTATTTAGTTTCCCATTTTTGGCTGCTGGGTATTCCTTGGCTTCCAGCTTTTCACGAGAACCCTTGCCGACAAGATAGAGCTTTTTCTCAGCCCGCGTCATAGCAACATACAGCAAACGCATCTGCTCAGAATAGCTTGCCAGCTGTAATTCCTCTTCGTTCTGCCTATAGGGCAGACTAGGAATGGAGAGTTTGATGGTTTTAGGATAGTGGGCTTCCACTGCCCCTGTCTCCATTTTGGCAATGTATTTGACACCTAGTCCATTTTTACGACTGAGAATGACTTCTGACATAGAGTCTTGCTTGTTGAAATCTTGATCCATATTGAGAATAAAGACGTAAGGAAACTCCAACCCTTTACTCTTGTGGATGGTAATGAGCTCTACTGCGTCCTTAGGTGGTGCAACTGTAACGCTTGCCAAATCGTGCTGGGCTTCCAAGACTTGGTCAATCATACCAATAAAACGAGACAAGCCCTTGAAATTGCTCTTTTCAAATTGATCAGCACGAAGTGCTAGTGCATAGAGATTGGCCTGTCTAGCAGGACCATTTGGCAAAGCCCCAACATAGTCATAATAAAAACGGTCGTTGTAAATCTTCCAAATCAAGTCATAGAGAGAGTGGGTTTTGGCATACAGGCGCCAAGAAGCTAGGATATCCATGAATTGCTTTAGTTTTTCAGCTAGAGCTGTGTGAATCAAGCCTTTTTGACTACTTGCCATTTTTTGTGCATTGACCAGTTTCTCATAGAGATTTTCGTGGACTTTATCCTCTGCTTTCTGAAGGGACAAACGTGCTAACTCATCCTCATCAAAACCAAACATTGGAGACTTCATAAGGGCAACCAAAGCGTAGTCTTGCAGGGGATTGTGAATGACACGAAGGGTGTCTAGCATGACTTGTACTTCTAGGGATTGGAGATAATTGTTTTGCTCTCCGTCAGTTTTAACAGGAATCCCGTACTCAGACAGGGCGAGAAGAATCTGGTCATTACGACTGCGGCTGGAGGTCAAAAGGGCAATTTCTTTAAAGGAAACACCTTTCTCCTGATGAAGTTTCAGAATCTCCTTGATAACTAAGCGCATTTCACCTGTTAGTTTCGTTCCTGTTTGATTCTCTTCTTCCTCACCTGTGTCGTCCTTGTCGTAGAGGAGAAATTCTGCCTTGTTATCAGGATTAGGAGTCAGTTTGCTATTGGCAAAAACAAGCTGGTGCATGTTATCATAGTTGATTTCGCCGACCTCTTGGTCCATAAGGCGTTCAAAAACATCATTGGTTGCTGACAACACTTCTGAACTACTACGGAAATTTTCCTTGAGCAGAATCAGCTTTCCTTCTTGGGGATTTTGAGAGTAACGTTGGAATTTTTCATTGAAAATCTGCGGATCTGCCTGACGGAATCGGTAGATGGACTGCTTGATATCCCCCACCATAAAGCGATTGTGACCATTAGAAAGTAATTCCAGCATCCGTTCTTGAATATGGTTGGTATCCTGATACTCATCGACCATGACTTCGTGGAAGCGATCCTGATAAGCCTCACGAACTTGAGGGAAATTCTCTAAAATCTCAATGGTGTAATGGCTAATATCAGCGAATTCAAAGGCATTTTCCTGGCGTTTACGCTGACGATAAGCTTCCACAAAATCGCTCATGAAAGATTGGAAGGTTTTAGCTAGTTCCCATGTATCTCCATGATAACGTTCTTGATAGTCAAGAATGGTTATCTGGTCTGACAGTTGTCCTAGTTTAGCAAACTGGGTCTTTCTCTCTTCGTTGTAGGCATCAGCCAGGGGCTTCAAATCAGCCTTACGACTGGCATTAGTCAGAGCCCGACCATTTTTCTCTTTCGAAATGGCGACAACACGCGCAAGCACTGCCTGATAAGCCTGACTATCGGACTCCTGATTTAGGGAGCCAATTTCATCCAGAACTAACTGAACATTTTCTAAATAAGCAGCCTTTGCAAACTCCTTGGCATCGTTATCCAGATGGTAACGGAAAAAGCTTTCCAAACCCCAAAGGGCTTGCTGGATTTGCTCAGTAAGTTTGTTTTTTTCACTGCTAAAATCAGCTTTTTCAAAGCCTTTGAGGAAAGATTCACTCAGCCATTTCTGCGGATTGCTGGTGGATTGGAGAAAGTCATAGATTTTATAGACCTGCTGGCGCAGACCCCGTTCATCCTTTCCACGTCCAGCAAAGTTTTTCAGCAAATGACTAAAGGTCTCTTTCTGTTTACCTTGGTAATTCGCTTCAAAGACCTCATGAAAGACTTCGTTTTTTAGAAGAAGTTGCTCGCTTTGGTTTTGTAAAATACGGAAATTAGGTGCAATATCAATCAGATAGCCATGTTTTCCAAGGAATTTTTGTGTGAAAGAGTCCATGGTTCCGATGGCAGCGTTGGGTAGGTCTGCCAACTGGCGACCCAAGTGTTGTTTGAGGTCGACATCGCTGCTTTCTTGGATTTGTTGGCTGATTTTTTTCTCCAAACGTTCCTTAAGCTCTGTGGCTGCCTTGACGGTAAAGGTTGAGATAAAGAGTTGACTGATTTCCACACCACGCGACAATTGGTCCAGAATACGCTCTGCCATGACAAAGGTTTTACCAGAACCAGCCGACGCTGAGACAAGGATATTTTGACCAGAAGTGTAGATAGCTTCAATTTGCTCGGCAGTTTTCTTTTGTTCCTTACTCGAATTTGCTTCTGCTTCTTGCAGTTTTTGAATCTCCTCCTCACTTAAAAAGGGAATGGGCTTCATCGATTCAACTCCTCTCTTATTTTTTCAAACCAAGCTTGCTTAAGTTTTTCTCCGACCAGTCGTTTGCCATCAGCTAAGTCCAACTTTTCTAGAAAACGGGCTTGGCCCAAGTGGTAATTGGCTTCAAATCCAGTGATGGCTTGGTGTTGCTGAACATACGGTGCAATACTTCTGCCATTTTCAGTATAAGGGTTAATGGCGAACTGGCCTGCTAAAATCTTCTCAGCCGCTTTTTTATAAAGATGGGCATTGTAGTCCAGTAGGAGCTGGAATTCCTCATCCGTCAGCTGATTAGCCTTGTTTTTGTTATAAAATTCGCCCAAATGACTGCTTTCTTTTTCTAAAAAGAGACCTTGGTATTTCATAGATTTGCTGGCTTCTACTACTGCACCTGCCAAATTCTTAACGGTCAACAGAGATTGGACAGGCTCAGCCATTTCCAAGTACATGGCGCCGAAAAAGTTCTGCTCCCCTTCTCTTTTTAGGGCAGCTAGATAGGTTGGCAACTGGGAATTGAGTCCATTAAAGAAATGGGGAAACTGGAACTGAGTTAGACTAGACTTGTAGTCTACTACTCCGATCGCCCCATCAGCTTTCAAACGGTCAATCCGGTCAACCTTACCTCGTACAAAGACACTGCGACCATTGTCCAATTGAATAAAGGCCTGCTCTTTCCCACCGAAATTCGCTTCCTCTTTGATGGTTTCGATGGCTGGATTGTGTCGGAGAATATGTCCAGTTGTCCGTGCCACATCAAGCAGAACTTCCTTGGTAAACTGGGATTCCAAACTTTCTTGATAAATGGCTTCAAATTCGCGTTCTTGACTGGTTTCTTGGATAGCTTGTTCCAAACGTTGGTCAAAGGAATCTTCATCAGACAATTGCAAGGCACGTTCAAAGATACGGTGCAAGAAATTCCCATGACTACGAGCATCTGGACGCAGGCGCAATTCCTCCTGCAAGCCTAACACGTAGCGGAGGAAATAACTGTATTGGTTCCGGTAAAACTCCGTCAAACCGGAGGTAGAGAGGTAAAACTCCTGATCAGTAGGATAGAGAGCTTGTAAGGTATCCTTGGCTAAGGGCTTGCTACTTGGGCTGGTTGGAAGGGCTGGATTTTCCAAACCTTGCTGGTCTAGTTTTTTACCCATAACACGCGCCAGAACCTTGATAAAGGTCAAATCTTGCTCCCTATCACTCGTCTCGCCCTGCTGGTGATAGGCAACCAGACTGGACAAAAGACTGTGATATGACCCCATATCTTCCTTAGACAGCCCTTTGTAATTCATCCTCTTCTCTTTTCGACTAAATCCAAAACTCACCAGCTCTTGAAGATAAGCTGATTCCTTGCTTTCACTTTCGTTAAAAAGGCTTGGAGCCGACAAAACCAACTCTTTACGAGCAGAATTGACCAAGGAAAGCATAGTGTAGCGATTTTTCTTGAGATTTTCACTGCTGGCAATCAGCAATTGAACGCCTTCTTCGGTCGCCTGGTTTAAGCTTTGCCTTTCTTCATCTGTCAAAAGACTGGTATTTTGCGCGATTTTTGGTAAATTGTCCTGAGTCAGCCCAATGGCATAGACAAAGTCAGCTGTCAGAGGGGCAATCAAATCATAGCTCTGCACCAGAACAGTGTCCACTGTCGCTGGAATGGTGCGATACTGAGATAGACTCATCCCAGAATGAAGCAAGGCCAAGAAATCCTCCAGACTAACTTGCGAACCAGCAAAAACGGTCGCAAATTGTTCTAAAACATGGCAGAATGCCTTCCAAACTTCAGTCTGTCTTTCCTGTTCTACAGCTTCCATAGTGGCTGTTAAGTCATGCAACTGTTTGGTTATTGAACATTCTTTTAGAAAGACATTCCACTTTTGCAAGAGATTTTCAGCCTTCTGTTTTCGGCTAGCAAAAAGAGTCTCAAGAGGGGTTAAAATACGCAGACGAAGAGCATTTAAACGCCCTAAATCAAATTTTCCATGGTGGGATTTGGTAAAGGTTTGCTGAAAGGCTGGCAAGCCATTGATACCAAGATAGCGGATATATTGCTCAAAAGCATCAATATCAGCCTGACTAAGGTCGGTATACAAACCTGTTCTGAGAAGATTAATCAAATCCTCCTGACGGAAACGATAGCGTTTCAAAGCCAAAATAGACTCGACAAACTGAGTTAAAGGGTGGTGGGCCATGGATTCGCTTCTACCAAGATAGAAAGGAATCTGATACTGGTCAAAAATCGTTTTTAGAGATAATTGATAAGAAGCTACATCCCCCAAGAGAATACGAAAATGTTTGTAGCTCAGGTCTGAGTTCTCATGTAATTTCTGACGAATGCTGCGGGCTACTAGCTCCAACTCCTCCTTTTGCGTCAAACAAGACCAGATTTGCAGGTTTTCACGGTCTTTCTCATCGACATCCAAAGCGAGTTCTGAAAAGTCATAAGAAGACTCCAACAAACGAGAGGTCTTGTCAAAGCTATCCATCTTCTCATGAGTTTGAGAATAGTCCTGAGCAGGCGTTTGGTATTTAGAGGCCAGATGATGGAGAAACTCCACACTAGCTTGATAGAGATTGCCTTCAGCGAATGCACTGGTATAAGCTTTCTTACTAGCATAAGCACCAATGACAATCTCAACTCCCTTGCCATGAAGTAAGTCTACAATTCGCTCTTCCTCAGCAGAAAAACGGGTAAATCCATCAATAACTAAGGCGATTTGAGTAAAATCACTACTAACTTTGTCATTCTCAATAGCCTCAATCAAATGGGACAACTGACTTCCCTGAGCTAACTGGCCTTGATTGAGGTAGGCCGTTACCTTCTCAAAAATCAAGAGTAAGTCTGCTCGCTTGTCTTCATCCGTCAAACTCTCCAAGTCTAAAAAACTCATCTGAGCTTTGGTCATCTCGTGGTAAAATTCAATCAACTGCTGGATAAATTGAGGGTCCTGCTTGATAGCACCATAAACACGCAAGTCCTTGGGGTCAAGTTCTGCAAGGCATCTGTAAAAGACCATCCCAAGACCAATGTCATCTAGACTGGTCTTAGCTGGCAAATCATTTAAAACCAGATAACGAGCCATCTGAGCAAAGCGCGTGACGGTAATCGCAAAAGAAGCCTGCTGGGACAAGCATTCCAGCACGGCGCGTTCCTTTTCAAAAGAAAGAGAGTTGGGAGCGATGTAGAAGACCCGCTTGCCCGCAGCAACTAGCTCTTCCGCCTCTCTGGTTAGAATTTCAGTCAAAGAAGTCCGAATATCAGTATAAAGTAATTTCATCTCCGCCTCGTTAGAATTTTTCATTACCCTATATTATACCATGATTAGTCTCGTAAATCTGTTAAAATATTTAGGCCATCCATTCTTTTCTTCATCATCTGCTAAATCTGCTAGATCTTAAATACTTAATTTTACTTGTATTATATATAGAATAAATCTGCCTACTGAAAATCACATAATAAAAAAAGCCTCGGTGATAAGGCTTTGAGTTTTATGATTGTTCCTTAGGTCCAGAGTAGACTTCAATGTGTTGTCCTAGTACCTTGATGTCGACTGGTAGATTATCTGATTTATCGCCATCGACATCCGACTCTAATTCGATATCAGAAGAAATTTTAATAGTAGGTGCTTTTATATATTCAGTATTCTTGATAGAATGATTGAACTATAGTAAATTGAAACTAGAATAGTACACCGTGGATGCTAAAATATTTCTAGAAATTAATTTGATTTCCCTAATCAAGCTGTTCGTATATTATTTCAACCTACTATAAATCGTCTAAGAGAAACAACCGATAAGAATTGGCACAAAAGTGACCGTATTTTTGTTACCAATACAGGAAAACCAGTTCATAGTTCCGTCTTGAGCAAGTCTCTCCAGCGAGCAAACGAACGCCTTAAAAAACCAATTCCCAAACATCTGTCCCCTCACATCTTCAGACACACCACTATTAGCATCTTAGCAGAAAATAAAATTCCTTTAAAAACAATCACGGACGGGGTTGGTCATTCCGACTCTGAAGTCACTACTTACATCTACACCCACGTCACAAAGAACATGAAAGATGAAGCAATCAATGTACTGGATAAAGTTATGAAAAAGATTTTTTAAAAAGTTTTGCCTCTTTTTTGTCCTCTAAATAATCGAGTAGGGGATAATCTCTAGCCCCTCTCACACCACCGTACGTGCCGTTCGGCATACGGCGGTTCAACTAACTTTTAACGCATGTCGTTCAAGGTAATAATCCAAACACGAAACCAGTCCACGTTTTTCAAGGACTGGTTTTGATATAGCACGTTTAGTACCGACTTCTGAGCTACTAATTGATAATGGTCACCCCAGCCAGATACCTTATCTGCTATCCATTTAGGAACTCCTAACTTAAGCAATCCCCATAATCGTCTCGATTTCTTCTTCCATTGCTTCCAGATAATCACTCGTAGGCGAGTACGCAAGCGCTCATCTATGCTGGTGACAATACTTTTCATATTTCCCAATGAGAAATAGTTTATCCATCCTCGAATGGACAAATTCAGTTGTTCAATACGTCTTGTTAAGTCTATACTCCATTTCCTCTGTGTTAGTTTCTTCAATTTAAGCTTAAATCTCCGAACACTATCTTGATGGGGACGACTTTTCCAACCATCTGATGATTTCCAGAACCCAAAACCTAAGTATTTCAGCTCTCTTGGTCTGGTAATCTTAGTCTTGGTCATATTTACTTTCAAACCTAGCCGTTTCTCAATAAAACGACTGACTGAATACATCACACGCTTAGCGGCTGCCTCGCTTCCGACCGTCATCACACAATCATCTGCGTAGCGCACAAATCGAAGTCCTCTCTTTTCTAATTCCTTGTCCAATTCATTAAGCATGACATTGGATAAGAGAGGAGATAAATTTCCTCCCTGTGGTGTACCAACTAGCGTTTTATGACGCTGACCATTAATGATAACACCTGAATGAAGATACTTACGAATCAAGGATTCCGTATCTCCGTCTTCGATAAT
>NZ_VMMS01000030.1:0-6934 GCF_013277315.1 Streptococcus sp. 2106 | reverse complement strand
CTTGAACTTGAAATTTGGCAAAAGAGAATCAAGATTACTCCTGATTCTCCATTTTTATGCAATATCAAATTTCAATTGGCCTGCTTTGACACCAATCTTAAGTGTGCTGCCTGCCACCAAATCTCCCTTAAGAAGAAGTTCTGCCAACTTGTCTTCCACTTCTGTTTGCAGGGTTCTGCGAAGTGGACGAGCTCCCATCTCTGGGTCATATCCTTGATTTGCCAACAATTTCAGTGCAGAAGCTTGTAATTTCAAGTCAATGCCTTTTTCAGCCAAACTTGCCACTAAAGGTTTGACCATAATCTTCACCACTTCCTGCATATGGTCACTAGACAGGCTATGGAAGACCACCTTTTCATCAATACGGTTGATAAACTCAGGTCTATAAGCCTTTTTCAGCTCTTCAAACATGCGTTTTTCCATATTTTCCTGGTCAAAACGAATATCCTTAGCTCCAAAACCGACGGTCTTGTCATCCCGAAGGGCTGTCGCACCAAGGTTTGACGTCATGATGATAATGGTATTTGAAAAGTCAACCTTGCGGCCCTTGCTATCGGTCAAGACACCATCATCCAAGACCTGCAAGAGCACATTAAAGATATCTGGGTGGGCCTTCTCTACCTCGTCAAAAAGGAGAACGGAATAGGGTTTGTTGCGAACCTTCTCGGTCAACTCCCCACCTTCTTCATAACCCACATAACCCGGAGGAGCTCCATTGAGACGGCTGGCTGCAAATTTCTCCATATACTCACTCATATCAAAGCGGATAAGGGCTGATTCGTCATCAAAGAGAACTTCTGCCAAAGCCTTGGCCAATTCGGTCTTCCCGACACCTGTGGGTCCTAGGAACATAAAAGAACCAATCGGACGCTTGTGACTGCGAATCCCTGACTGATTGCGGCGAATAGCACGGCTAACGCTTGAAACTGCTTGATCTTGACCGATGACACGCTTGTGTAGTTCAGCTTCCAAGTTCAGGTATTTCTTAGCGTCAGTCTGAGTCAGTTTTTGGACTGGGATACCTGACAATCGACTCAAGGTAGTCAAAATATCAGACTCTGTTACCAAGTCTTTATAGACAGGCACTTGCTCTTCTTTTGCGATTAGCTGAGCTGCCTGTTTCCACTTGCCATCCATCAAGGCCTTGTCAGCTGGACTCAAGCCTGAATCGTCTACTTTTACATGCTTAGCCTTATTTTGCACTGTTGCTGCTGCTTCATCTAAGAGGTCTATAGCAGAGTCTGGCAAATGGCGACTAGTCAAGTAACGATGGGCCATCTTAACGGCTGTTTCGACCGCTTCATCTGTGATTTGCACACGGTGATGTTTCTCATAAGTCGCCTTCAAGCCTTGCAAAATGGCCATGCTGTCTGCCACACTTGGTTCTTCAATCGTCACTTTAGCGAAACGACGAGAAAGGGCCGCATCTTTTTCGATATGTTTTTGGTATTCTTCCTGAGTGGTCGCACCAACTGTTCTCAAAGTTCCACGCGCCAAGGCTGGCTTCAAGATATTGGCCGCATCCAGAGTCGAATCAATCCCGCTCCCAGAACCCATGATAGTGTGGAGTTCATCAATAAAGAGGATGACTTGGCCATCTTCTTCAATATCCTTGATGATATTGTTCATGCGTTCTTCAAAGTCACCACGGAAGCGTGTCCCTGCAACGACATTCATCAAGTCAAGCTCCAACACGCGCATCTTGGCCATTTCCACAGGCACGTCACCACTAGCAATACGCTGGGCAAGACCAAGCGCCAGAGCTGTTTTCCCGACACCAGCATCTCCAACCAAGACAGGATTGTTCTTGGTCTTACGGCTCAAGATTTGAATCATACGCGAGATTTCCTTATCCCGACCGATGACTGGCTCCAACTTGCCAGAACGCGCTTGCTCTGTCAAATCATGCGTATAGTCCTCGAGACCACCACTCGGAGTCTGGGGCATGCCCATCATATTAGCCATAGAATTTTGCTTATCAGCTACTGTACGATGGCGTTGGCGTAAAGCCTTGAGATCTTCACGAGTCCAGCCTGCTCGTTCTTCTAAATTTCGACGAAGGGCAGCAATCTTGACCTGATCTTTCTTGTCTTCATAAGAAAAACCAGCCCTCTCTAAGATACGAGTCGCCAAGGCATTGCCATCATGCAAAATCGCATAGAGGACATGCTCTGTCCCTAGCACCTTAGCATGGACCACTGACGCCACATATTCCGCTTCATCAAAAAGAACCTGCAAACGATGAGAAAACGGCAATTCCGTATAGGTTTCATCCTGGCTATAGTCTGTTTCAGTCAGTTCCAAAGCGACCTCTTCTAAACGGTCCATCTCATATGGATAATCATTTAAAGTCGCCCCTGCCACACTATAACTGTGATTGGACATGGCAATCAACAAGTGCCAAGACTCTAGATAACAAGCTCCAAAATGGCCAGCCACCATGTAGGCACTTTCGATACATTCATTCAATGCTTTTGAATAGTTCATCTTACTTCCCTTTTCTATCTACCTCTTGTATGACCTGGCGTAGCATGTTTGCTCGAACAACTGGAGCTTCTTCTCCTAGAACGCGATCCAAAGCTACTGCTACCAGCAAATTCATCTCCTGCTTGGTCATCAATTCCTGCTCAACCAAAAGCTGGAGAATATCCTCATAAGTTTCTTGACTAACTCGCTCGCCAATCGAATAAAGAAGCTCTCGGAGCATTTCATGATGACTAGAAAACTCAATCCGTCCTATACGAATATAACCTCCGCCACCACGCTTACTTTCAACCAAGTAGCCTCTACTTTCCGTAAAGCGTGTCTTGATCACGTAGTTAATCTGACTAGGAACAACCTGAAAAGTATCTGCCAACTGACTCCGTTGCAACTCCACGATACCAGATTGATCTAAAATCGCCTTGATGTAGGCCTCAATATGATCCGATGTATTTTTAAATCTCATAACAAACCTACCTCTCTCTTTAAACCTTGACCTTGTTTGACTATTATACCGAAATTTTCTCATTTTTAAAAGAAAAAGGGCGCTGGTAAAGGATAATCTTCACCAACTCCCTATTTTTCTACTTATCTAAGCCTAATTCTGCCAAGATTTGACGTTTGTAGGCAATCTTTTGGACTTCCTTGTCCTCATCTTCAGACCAATCTAGTTTAATTTCTGAAACAATCTGCCCAGGGCGATTTTTCAAGATATAGATGCGGTCGCTGAGATTGAGGGCCTCCTCAATACTATGCGTGATGATCAGGGTTGTTAGCTGCAACTGTTTGTGAATCTCAAGGTACCAAGCGTGTAGTTCCATCTTGGTCATCTCATCCAAGGCGCTAAAGGCCTCATCTAAGAGAAAGAGCTTGTGCCCAAAAAGGTAGGTCCGGAGTAAGGCTACACGCTGGCGCATCCCACCGCTAAGTTCATGAGGATACTTGTCTCTTACAGCTGTCAGCTGGAAGGTTGCAAGAATTTTATCCGCTCGGGAAATAGCTTCTGCCTTATCCACCTTTTGAATCAAGAGGGGCAGAATGATATTTCCAAGCACCGTCTTGTGCTCCAAGAGCAGATCCTTTTGCAACATATAACTCACGCGCCCCTGGGGATTTTCTTCACCATCCAGGACAATTCTCCCAGACTGGACTTCTAAAATCCCAGCGATTAGATTAAAGAGAGTGGTCTTTCCAACACCGCTTGGACCTAGGATAGAAACCACTTCACCTGAAGTCACCTGCAGATTGATGTCCTCTAAAATCCTCTCCCGACCATAGGCATAACTGACGTGTTCTAGTCTTATTTCTGTCATTATTTCACAAATTCGTTGGTGAAGCCTTTATCTGTCAAATCTTCTTTAAGGATACCATTTTCTTTATCCCATTTGTAGAAAGCATTCCAGCGAGCTGCATCAAATTGACCCCATTTTTCCTTGTCGCTTGCGTATTCTTTTGACAAGTATTTTTGAGATTCGATGACAAAGTCACGTTTTTCCTGAAGTTCAGGTGCATTCTTGATGAGGATATCAGCCGCTTCTTCTGGATGCTCCATAGCATATTGGTAACCTTTTTTGATGGCTTGGATGACTTTACGAGCTTCTTCTTTGTTATCTTTCAGATAGTCGTTGTTTGCGATGATAACTGGTGAATAGTAGTCAAACTCCTTGACATAGTCTTTCAAATACATGAAGTTAGCATCTACACCTTGAGATTTAGCAAGTATACCATCCCAACCGTAGTAAATCCAAGCAGTGTCAAAGACACCATTGGCAATAGGTGTGATAGAGTTTGAGTCGTTATTTGGTACTTTTTCTACTTTCTCAAAGTCCCCACCTTGTGATTCTACCAATGTTTTCAACATAGCAAGTTCAGTTGGGTCATTCCAAGTCCCGTATTTCTTACCAACCAAGTCTTTTGGACTGCTTACATTGTCAGATTTACGTGAGATGATTCCTGATGTATTGTGTTCAACAATAGCTGCAACGGCAGTGATTCCTGCTCCTTTTTCCAATTTTTTAGCCATGTAGTCTTGGAAATACACTGCAAATGGTGCCTTACCATTGATAACCAAGTCAGATGAGCTTTCTTCTGGTGGCAATTTCAAATCAACATCCACTCCAGCTTCTTTGAAATAACCTTTTTCCTTGGCAACATATAGCCCTGTGTGGTTAGTATTTGGTGTCCAGTCTAGGATAAAGTCGATCTTCTTGAGTTCTGCCTCTTTGTTATCCTTAGAAGCAGTTCCTTGACCACAGGCCACAAGTACAACAGCTACAAGAGCTGTTAAAACAGTTAAAAACACTTTCCATGTTTTCTTCATTTTGATTTCCTCTTTTCTTTTTTGAAACATTCTAATTCTACGAACGTTTCCATTTAATAACATATTTTTCACTAATATCGACCAACTTCATACCCAAAAGGCTGATAATCGATACCAGAATAATAATAGCGAACATGGTATCATACTGAAACAATTTCTTGGACTGAATCATATAAACACCAAGCCCCTCAAAGCCTCCCAACCACTCAGATACCACTGTTGTGATAAAAGCGTAGGAGACACTGACCCTCAGACCAGCATAAAAGTAGGGCAGGCTGACTGGAATTTTAAAATGCCACAGGATTTGCCAAGGCTTGGCCCGCATCAGACTAAACAAGGTCAGCATATCCTTATCGCAATGCCTAAAACCGTCCAAAATGCTGACGATGATGGGAAAGGTTGTCGTTAAGATAATCAAGACAATCTTGGGCAAAATCCCATAACCTAGCCACAAGACCAGGATAGGAGCTATGGCAATGGTCGGAATGGTCTGAATGACCACCATCATAGGGTAAATCAGGTCATTGAGCCAAGTCAAACTATCCATGAGCACAGCCATAAGACAGGCAATCAAAACTCCCAAAATCAGCCCCAGTAAAGCCACTCTCAAGGTCGCCCAGCTATGGTGCCAGAGAAATTCTCTATCACGCACAAAAGACTGGAGGATTTCAAGAGGTGTCGGCAGGATAAACTTGGGGAGAAGTTTAAGAAAACCTGCTAACTGCCAGATTGACAAGACTCCCAGAAAACCCAATAGACTAATGTGTCGTCTCAGCATACTTTTCAAGCTTCTCATCAATACTTAAAATCTCTCCTACATTTATTTTGACATTGGCAAAGACATTATCTGCCTCCTGCCCTGCCACTTCCAGCGCTTCTTTTAGAATGCGCATAAGCTCATCAAACTCCCCTTCCAAGACCGTTTCAAATGGTGTCACCACCATGGTCACTTCTTGAGCTTGCAGATAAGCAATGACCTGATCAATAACAGCTATCCGATCAATCCCCTGTGCTAGGGGTAAAACTTGCAAGGCGATGCTTGCTTTCATAAAAACCTCCTCTTCTCGTTTTCCTTTGACAAAAAGAAAAACCTTTACCATATATGGAAAAGGTGCAAAATCAGACTAAGTATCGTTCCCTCCGCTGGCATTACCCAGATCAGGTGCGGTCGAAGTTTAACACTTCCTCTCAGACTGTACACAGACTCCCATATATTATATGTATATATGATAGCGCAAAATAAGAAAAATGTCAAGGAAATTGCTTAATCGAGTAGGGGATAATCTCTAGCCCCTCTCACACCACCGTACGTGCCGTTCGGCATACGGCGGTTCAACTAACTTTTAACACATGTCGTTCAAGGTAATAATCCAAACACGAAACCAGTCCTCGTTTTTCAAGGACTGGTTTTGATATAGCACGTTTAAGTACCGACTTCTGAGCTACTAATTGATAATGGTCACCCCAGCCAGATACCTTATCTGCTATCCATTTAGGAACTCCTAACTTAAGCAATCCCCATAGTCGTCTCGATTTCTTCTTCCATTGCTTCCAGATAATCACTCGTAGGCGAGTACGCAAGCGCTCATCTATGCTGGTGACAATACTTTTCATATTTCCCAATGAGAAATAGTTTATCCATCCTCGAATGGACAAATTCAGTTGCTCAATACGTCTTGTTAGGTCTATACTCCATTTCCTCTGTGTTAGTTTCTTCAATTTAAACTTAAATCTCCGAACACTATCTTGATGTGGACGACTTTTCCAACCATCTGATGATTTCCAGAACCCAAAACCTAAGTATTTCAGCTCTCTTGGTCTGGTAATCTTAGTCTTGGTCATATTTACTTTCAAACCTAGCCGTTTCTCAATAAAACGACTAACTGAATACATCACACGCTTAGCGGCTGCCTCGCTTCCGACCGTCATCACACAATCATCTGCGTAGCGCACAAATCGAAGTCCCCTCTTTTCTAATTCCTTGTCCAATTCATTAAGCATGATATTGGATAAGAGAGGAGATACATTTCCTCCCTGTGGTGTGCCAACTAGCGTTTTATGACGCTGACCATTAATGATAACA
The DNA here is from genome assembly GCF_013277315.1 of Streptococcus sp. 2106. Classification (NCBI taxonomy): domain Bacteria; kingdom Bacillati; phylum Bacillota; class Bacilli; order Lactobacillales; family Streptococcaceae; genus Streptococcus; species Streptococcus sp. 2106. The sequence goes on along the minus strand of NZ_VMMS01000030.1, from coordinate 50 downwards.
CCTGAATGAAGATACTTACGAATCAAGGATTCCCTATCTCCGTCTTCGAT
>NZ_VMMS01000003.1:0-41843 GCF_013277315.1 Streptococcus sp. 2106 | reverse complement strand
CCTAGTTTGCTCTTTGATTGTCATTGAGTATCAGATTTAGGAAATTAACTTCCTCGTCTCCAAAAAATCGCTAAGACAATCATGGAACCTAGTACTGCCGGAATAATGGCAGTTCCTGCTATTATCGGTCCCCAAGTCCCAAAAAGCAAATGCCCTATAAAGGCACCAATCCAACCGAGAAACATTTTCCCAAAGCAACCCATTCGCTCTCCACGATTGGTTAGAGTACCTGCTAAAAATCCCACTAGGAGACCAACGAACATACTTCCTAACATATTATCTCCTTAATTTGCCCAATCTCCCTTACGGAAGAGTGGTACACGTGTCCCATCCTCACGGATACCATCGATATCCATTTGACTAGATCCAATCATAAAGTCTACGTGAACATCTGAACGGTTAAGCCCCGCAGCTTCAAGCTCCTCTTCGCTCATCTCCGCTCCACCAACTACGCTAGTAGCATAGGCTGCACCAATCGCCAAGTGGTTTGAGGCATTCTCATCGAAAAGGGTATTAAAGAAGGTAATGCCTGACTGAGAAATTGGGCTTGGATCTGGTACCAAGGCACATTCACCCAAGGCACGCGCACCCGCATTTTCGAAGACAAGGTCTTTCATGACCTGATCGCCTTTTTCTGCAGTGATATCCACAATTTGTCCATCCTTAAAGGTTACTTTAATTCCTTCGATAATATTTCCGTTATAACTAAGCGGTTTTGTAGACGTTACATAACCATCTGCACGACGGAAGTCAGGTGCTGTAAAGACTTCCTCTGTCGGCATATTTGGCAAGAATCCTTCGCCCTGCGCATTAACAGCACCAGCTGATTCCCAAACGTGGTTCTTTGGCAAACCAAGTGTTAAATCTGTTCCTGGCGCTGTGTAGTGAAGGGCTGAAAATTGTTCTTTATTAAGCATATCTGCCTTGCTCTTGAGGATAGCTGCATGTTCCTCCCAAGCCTTAACAGGATCTGCTTCATAGACACGACAAGTTTTGAAAATTTGGTCCCAAAGGAAATCAACTGCTTCTTCGTCGCTCGCAGCATTTGGGAAGACTTTCTTAGCCCACTCAAGTCCTGCTGCAGCTGCTACAGTCCAGCTAACCTTGTTAGATTGAGTTGCGATACGCATAGGCTTCATGGCAAGTCCCATAGCTTTAGCAGAAGCTGAAAGCTTGTCAGCATCCACTCCGTTCAAGGCACCTGGATCAGATGAACGAACTCCAAGACGGCTAGCCTTGTTCTCCAAGAGATAGTTCATTTCAGCAATCTTGTATTCTGGCACATTGTCCAAACGCTCCGTCGGCGCATGGAGAAATTTCTCACGGTTAATGACATCATCTGTCCACTGAACGATAACCTCATGCGCACCCAAAGCATAGGCTTCTTTCACAATCAAATGCGCCAACTCGCGTTGCTCCACATCGATTGAGAGAGCCAAAGTGTGCCCAGGCTGCACGTTAATTCCGTTCGCAACCAACAATTTCGCATATTTTTCTAGATTTTCTTTGAAATTTGGTAAAACCATATTGTTTTCTCTTTTCTATTTTTATTTTTCTTTCAAAGCAGAGAATAATCCTGCTAAATCAATAGCACTTGACAAGAGTGCTGTTGATAGAAGAATTGTCTGATCAGCAAGCTCTAATTGATATTCAAAGACCTTCTCAGCCGGCTTATCTTCCGCAAAAATTCTTAGTTTTATGAAATGTCCTTTCTTATTCTTCATGCTCTCCTAGGTAGAGGCGTCGTGCCTCTGGACTATTTGTGAGGATATCTATATAGGTTTCATAGTCATCAGGCAGAGGCTTTCCTAAAGAGATATCTTGTTCTGGATTTATATTTTTCCCATAAAGAAAGCAAAGATAGAGACGTTCGTTGAGTGTTGGAAATACTTCAATAGACATAAGTTCAGCCTGACCTACCCGATCCCAATCCTGTTCTTTGATATCTGATATGATATAGGATTGGAAGAGTCCCATAAGTGGATTATCTTCTGGTAGTCCACTGTCTTTATCCGCCAGAACCAAAGAACAACGTCTACCAAAACCAGCAAGTTGGCGCTCCCTTCCCTTTACCGAAACAGTAATAGGATGCCCTCCAATATGGCTATAAATCCATTCTTTAGGCAGTTCATAATTTAACAGGGGGGTAACTTCTTTGACAATCGCTACAGGACTATAGCGTAGAAACTGGCGAGTAACAGCCTTACAAAAGAGGATATCCTCCTCTTTCAAGGTCACTCCCTTCCAATTATTTTCCTCGTTAAAATGGTTGAAAAATACCAGATAGGGATCACGCACCATTTGTGCTAATACGTAAACGCCATTTCGCAAACTTATGGAAATAACTTTCCCTGGTTTCCAGGGTGTTGCTCTTTTTTTCTTTTCCATCATGATACAACCTCAAACCTACACAAGACATTTCAAACTATTAAAACAAATCATCAAACAAGCTCAACTGGTTATCCTCTGGCATATTGCCGAGAATGCCCATTTCATCCATCTTTTCAACCAAGGTTGATGAGAGGCCACCGCGTTTGCGGAGTTCTGTTTTAGAGAGGAATTCTCCCTCTTCACGCGCTCGCACCAACTGCTTAGCAACGTTCTCTCCCAGACCATCCATTGCTACAAATGGTGGGATAAGGGTATCCCCGTCGATGAGGAACTCTGTCGCCTGACTACGGTAGAGATCTAATTTGCCAAACTTGAAACCTCGTTCCCACATCTCATTGACAATCTCAAGAGTTGTATAGAGATCGATTTCCACATTAGAGGCTTCGTTGTTCTTCCGTTTTTCAGAGATTTCTTCCATTCTGCGCTTGATAGCATCCAAGCCTGCACCCATAGTCTTGATATCAAAAGCCTTAGCGCGGATTGAGAAGTAAGCACAGTAGTAATAAATGGGATGATGAACCTTGAAGTAAGCTACACGCAAGGCCATCATAACGTAGGCTGCCGCATGGGCTTTAGGGAACATGTACTTAATTTTCCCACAGGACTCGATATACCACTCTGGTACCTTATTGGCCTTCATGGCTTCGATGTAGCCATTTCGCTCCTCTTCGGAAATCTTCAGCCACAAGCCCTTGCGTACCCGTTCCATGATAGTAAAGGCCATCTTAGGTTCGAGACCAGCATGCATGAGGTAAACCATGATGTCGTCCCGACAACCGATAACAGTCGATAGGTCTGCTATTCCTTGCTTAATCAGATCTTGAGCATTGCCCAGCCAAACGTCGGTACCGTGGGATAGACCTGAGAGCTGTAGCAACTCCGCAAAAGTCGTCGGATGCGTCTCATCGACCATCCCTCGGACAAAGTTGGTTCCAAATTCTGGAATCCCCAACATACCCGTAGGCGTTCCAATTTGTTCAGGTGTTACCCCTAGCACATCAGTCCCAGAAAAGAGAGCCATCACACCTTCGTCATCCATAGGAATTTTATTAGGGTCAATACCAGACAAATCCTGAAGTTTTCGAATCATGGTCGGATCATCATGTCCCAGTACATCGAGTTTGAGGACGTTCTCGTCGATATCATGGAAGTTAAAGTGAGTCGTTTGCCATTCAGCCGTCACATCATCCGCTGGATACTGGACAGGCGTAAAGTCGTAAACATCCATGTAGTTCGGAATAACAACGATTCCCCCCGGGTGTTGGCCTGTTGTCCGCTTGACACCAGCAGCTCCCTGGGCTAAACGTTCCACCTCTGCATCACGATAAAACTTGCCATAATCTCTCTCATAGCCCTTGACAAATCCATAAGCGGTCTTGGCAGCTACTGTACCAACTGTTCCTGCACGGAAGGCATATTCTTCACCAAAGATATCACGCACATCCAAGTGGGCGCTAGGCTGATCTTCTCCCGAGAAGTTCAAGTCAATATCGGGAACCTTGTCCCCATCAAAACCTAGGAAGGTCTCAAACGGAATATCCTGCCCATTTTTGCTGAGTTTATGACCACAGTTTGGACAGTTCTTATTGGGCATATCAAAACCTGAACCGTAAGAACCGTCTGTGATAAACTCGCTATACTGACACTGACCACAGACATAGTGTGGAGAGAGAGGATTAACCTCTGTAATCCCAATCATAGTCGCAACGAAACTAGATCCGACAGATCCACGAGAACCCACCAAATAGCCCCGTTCATTGGAGCGTTGCACCAACATCTGGGAAGCTAGATAGATAACAGCAAATCCATTCCCCAGTATGGATGTTAATTCTTTTTCAATTCGCAAATCAACGATATCAGGCAACGGATTTCCATAAATCTCAAAAGCTTTCTTGTAGGTTAGCTCAGCGACCGTTTCTTCCGCCTTGTCAATGAAAGGCGTGTACAAGTCCCCCTTAACAACCTCAACAGGCTCAAAGGTTTCTGCCAAGGCATTGGTGTTTTCAATAACCAGTTTACGAGCCAGTTCCTCTCCCAAGAAGGCAAATTCATCCAACATCTCATTAGTCGTTCGAAAATGAGCCTTGGGAAGAGGAGCGGGTTGGGCATGTTCACCATGACCGATAGTTCGGTTAATCATCGCACCCTGTCCCAAACTACGGACGATAATTTCACGGTAAATCTCTTCTTCTGGTTCGATATAGTGGACATTCCCCGTAGCCAGAACAGGCTTGCCAAGGCGGTCTCCAACCTCTATCAAACTCTTGATAATGGTCTGGAGTTCCTCCATATCCTTGACCTGCTCCTTGGCAATCAAGGGAGCATAGATAGCAGGTGGCATAACCTCGATAAAGTCATAATACTTAGCCACCTCAACCGCCGCATCCACACCTTGAGAAACGACCGCATCAAAAACTTCGCCTTCTGCACAGGCTGATCCTAAAATCAAGCCCTCTCGATGGGCATCTAAAACCGTTCTCGGAATTCGTGGCACCCCTTCAAAGTACTTAGTGTTAGACAAAGAAACCAGCTTAAAGATATTCTTCAGCCCCACTTGATTCTTGACATAGATGGTCGCATGCTTGATTCGAGCTTTTTTATAAGAATCTGGACTAATCAAATCAATGTTAAGTCTAGCTAAATCGGTCACACCATATTTTTCTGCTACCTCTTTGATAAAGATAAAGAGCAGACGACCTGTCGCTTCCGCATCGTAGTTAGCCATATGGTGATGTTCTAGGGCCACACCAAAACGCTTGGTCAAAGGCCCCAAACCATGGCGTTTATACTCAGGATAGAGATTTCTAGCAAACTCCAGCGTATCAATAACTGGTTGGCTAATCCTTGGAAGACCATGACGCTCATAGTTGGCATTCATAAAGCCAACGTCAAAGGTAGCATTATGGGCAACTAAAACTGTATCCTTGCAGAATTCTTGGAATTCTTGCAGAACTTGTTCTAGTGGTTTGGCATTTTTGACATGATCATCTGTAATTCCAGTCAACTCAGTAGTAAAGGCTGACAAGGGATGCCCGGGATTGATAAATTCATCAAATTCGGCAATGATATTCCCCTTGTACATCTTAGAGGCTGCAACCTGAATCAAATCATTATAGATAGCTGAAAGTCCTGTCGTTTCCACGTCAAAAACCACGTAGGTCGCTTCTGACAAGTCCAGCTCCACTTCGTTATAGACGATAGGGACGCGGTCCTCCACGATATTGGCTTCCATTCCATAGATTAGCTGAATTCCCGCTTTCTTAGCCGCCTTATAGCCATGTGGGAAGGACTGGACATTTCCATGATCCGTGATGGCAACCGCCTTGTGTCCCCACTTAGCAGCTGTCGCAACAATCTCTTCGACCTCTGGCAAAGCATCCATGGTCGACATATTAGTATGAGCATGAAACTCAACCCGACGCTCACCTTCTGGCATCAAATCCTTCCGCTCATAGTGAACAACTTCCTGCACATCCTGCACGTTCATAGTCAAATCGCGTGTGAAGTTATTCATCTCCACATTCCCACGAACTCGGAGCCAAGAATTCTTCTTAATTAAATCAAACTTCTGAGCCTCTTCCTCGTTCTTAACCCACTTTTGCATAGAAAAACTTGAAGTGTAGTCCGTCATTTTAAAGTTGATCAAAACACGCCCTGTTCTGGTCACTTTTTGCTCTACATCAAACACAACCCCTTCAAAGACCAGACGATTTTCCTCCGTCGTCACTTCAATCATAGGAGTAATCTCCGCCTTGTCTAACTTCGGTTTAGCTGCAGCTTTTTTTGCTTGAAAATCAAAGGCTGGTTTCTCTTCCGCTGGAGGAGGTGCCATCTGTTCCAGTTGTTCCATAGCACGGAGCGCTTCCTCATTGGCCGCTTGAACAATCTGCTCATTTTCAGCATGAAAGGCCTCTTCCTGCTCTTGGGTCAGCACATCATTTTTCTCTACTTGACAATTAAAAGTTGGAAAGCCAAATTGTTCAAGTTGTTTCGCTAAATTAGGAAGATGATTCTTCTTAAAATGTTCCTTATCAATCGCCTCTGAACCCTCAATAAAGAGTTGATTGCCCTCAGCACGAACTTGCAAATTCTGATAAAGAGATTTAAAACCTTGACTAGCACATGGCCCTTCAGAAAAAGCTTCTCTATAATAGGCCTGCAAGAGCTGATTTGAAAATTCTTGAGACAGAGCCTTGATCTCAAAAACAGCTTTATTGCCTGTCTTAGAAAATTCTTCGCTTAAACCTTTCTTTAATTCTAAAAAGATTTCAATCGGTAAAATATTAGAAAATACGAAATGAAACTCCCATACCTTACTAATTTTATGAACCACAACTCGCTCAATATCAGCCTGTAATAAAGCAGGATCCTGTCTCATTTCAGCAGACATCCCCAGTTGATTCATCAAAATTTCAAAACTGTTTGACATTCATTTTCCTCACATTATTCTCCTACTATTTTACCATATTTAGAGGTATTTTCTAAAGACAAAAGGAAGCCACTAAGTGACTTCCTTCTAGAGTGAGGACAGATTAGTCTTCACCTTTGTTTTTCTTAATAATTTCTTCTTGTACTGACTTAGGTACATCTTCGTAGTGGTCAAATACCATCATGAATGTACCACGTCCTTGAGATGCAGAACGAAGAACTGTTGCGTAACCGAACATTTCAGCAAGTGGAACGTAAGCACGAACGATTTGGCTGTTACCATGTGCTTCCATACCATCTACACGTCCACGACGAGCAGTTACGTGACCCATAACATCACCGAGGTTTTCTTCTGGAACAGTGATAGTTACAAGCATCATTGGCTCAAGGATAGCTGGTTGTGCTGATTTAGCAGCTTCTTTAAGGGCAAGTGAAGCCGCGATCTTGAAGGCAGTTTCAGATGAGTCGACATCGTGGTATGAACCATCGTAAAGTTTAGCTTTAACGTCAACCATTGGGTAACCTGCAAGAACACCGTTAGCCATAGATTCTACCAAACCTTTTTCAACCGCTGGGATAAATTCACGAGGAACCACACCACCGACGATTGCGTTTTCGAATTCGAATCCTTTACCTTCTTCGTTTGGAGTAAATTCAATCCATACATCACCAAATTGACCTTTACCACCAGACTGACGTTTGAAGAATCCACGTGCTTGAGTAGAAGCGCGGAATGTTTCACGGTAAGATACTTGAGGAGCACCTACGTTCGCTTCAACTTTGAACTCACGACGCATACGGTCAACAAGGACGTCAAGGTGAAGTTCACCCATACCTGAGATAACTGTTTCACCAGTTTCAACGTTTGTTTCAACGCGGAATGTTGGATCTTCTTCAGCCAATTTTTGAAGGGCGATACCCATCTTGTCTTGGTCAGCTTTAGATTTTGGCTCAACCATCAATTGGATAACTGGTTCTGGAACGTTGATTGACTCAAGGATGATTTTAGCTTTTTCATCTGTCAATGAGTCACCAGTTGTAGTATCTTTCAAACCAACGGCAGCAGCGATATCACCTGAGTAAACAGTGTCGATTTCTTGACGGCTGTTAGCGTGCATTTGAAGGATACGTCCGATACGTTCACGTTTACCTTTAGAAGTATTCAATACGTATGAACCTGATTGAAGAACACCTGAGTAAACACGGAAGAATGTCAAACGACCTACGAATGGGTCAGTCATGATCTTGAAGGCAAGAGCTGCAAATGGCTCTTCGTCAGATGCTGGACGAGTTTCTTCAGCGTCTGTATCTGGGTTAATACCTTTGATTGCTGGGATGTCAAGTGGGCTTGGAAGGTAGTCGATAACCGCATCAAGCATCAATTGAACACCTTTGTTTTTGAAGGCTGAACCACACAATACTGGGAAGAATTCAACGTTGATAGTCGCTTTACGGATACCAGCTTTCAATTCTTCGTTGGTGATTTCTTCACCTTCGAGGTATTTCATCATCAATTCTTCGTCAGTTTCAGCAACTGCTTCAATCAATTTTTCACGGTATTCTTGAGCTTGGTCAAGGTATTCAGCTGGGATGTCTTCTTCAAGGATATCCGTACCAAGGTCGTTAGTATAGATTTCAGCTTTCATCTTGATCAAGTCAATGATACCACGGAAGTCATCTTCAGAACCGATTGGCAATTGGATTGGGTGTGCGTTTGCTTGAAGACGATCGTGAAGTGTGCTTACAGAGTAAAGGAAGTCAGCACCGATTTTGTCCATTTTGTTGGCAAATACGATACGTGGAACTCCATACTCAGTTGCTTGACGCCAAACTGTTTCAGTTTGAGGCTCAACACCTGATTGTGAGTCAAGAACGGTAACCGCACCATCCAATACACGAAGAGAACGTTGTACTTCGATTGTGAAGTCCACGTGTCCTGGTGTGTCGATGATGTTTACGCGGTGGTTGTTCCATTGAGCTGTTGTCGCAGCAGATGTGATAGTGATACCACGCTCTTGCTCTTGCTCCATCCAGTCCATTTGTGACGCACCTTCGTGAGTTTCACCGATTTTGTGGATTTTACCAGTGTAGTAAAGAATACGCTCAGTAGTTGTTGTTTTACCAGCATCGACGTGAGCCATGATACCGATATTACGAGTTTTTTCAAGTGAAAATTCGCGTGCCATGAGGTTTGTTTCTCCTATTTATTTTTGATTTCTATTCTATTATAACACGATTTTAATAAAAACGGATAGGCAGGACCTACCCGTTCTCAATGTTTTCATGCTATTGTTGGTTTCAACTTACGAGCTGGTAAGTTGAGTTATAGCTAATACTAATCGATTTAGCTAATTTGAACCCGGGCTAAAAGCTCGGAAAATAGATAAGCTCTCCTAGAATCTTCGATTCTTCGTCAAGCTTCCTAATTTTCAGTCGCTTTTTTAACGCCCTTAGTATCTTAATCTTACCAACGGAAGTGTGCGAATGCACGGTTAGCTTCAGCCATACGGTGAGTGTCTTCACGTTTCTTAACAGCTGCACCAGTGTTGTTAGCAGCATCCAAGATTTCTTTTGCAAGACGGTCTTGCATTGTGTGTTCACCACGAAGACGAGCGATTGTTACCAACCAACGAAGTCCAAGTGTTGTACGACGTTCTGGACGAACTTCAACTGGGACTTGGTAGTTAGAACCACCAACACGACGTGCACGTACTTCAAGTACAGGCATGATGTTTTCCATAGCTGTTTCAAATACTTCAAGTGCATCGTTGCCAGTAGCTTCTTTGATTTGCTCAAAGGCACCGTAAACGATTGAAGCAGCTGTACCACGTTTACCATCAAGCATAACGCGGTTGATAAGACGAGTAACTAATTGTGAATTGTAAAGCGGATCTGGCAATACGTCACGTTTTGGAGCTCTATTTTTACGACTCATTTCTCTTTATCCCCTTTCCTTATGCTTTTGGACGTTTAGTACCGTATTTAGAACGGCCTTGTTTACGATCGTTAACACCTGCAGTATCAAGTGCACCACGGACGATATGGTAACGTACCCCTGGAAGGTCTTTTACACGTCCACCACGAAGAAGAACCACGCTGTGCTCTTGCAAGTTGTGTCCGATACCTGGGATGTAGGCAGTAACTTCGATAAGATTGCTCAAACGTACACGAGCGAATTTACGAAGGGCTGAGTTAGGTTTTTTAGGTGTCATTGTTCCAACACGAGTTGCAACACCACGTTTTTGTGGTGAAGAAACGTTTGTTTGAACTTTTTTATGACTGTTGTAACCAACGTTCAAAGCTGGTGATTTAGATTTTTCTACTTTTGATTTACGCGGTTTGCGAACCAATTGGTTAATTGTAGGCATCTACATTCTCCTGTGTTTTTTTATTTTTGGTGATGATACACTTGGTGACAGCTATCATCTGTGTGTACTTTTGCAACATTTGTCAGCACGTCCCTGTACACTCTTGAGAGACCAAAAGTAAAAAGTACCGTCTATTATTGTAACAAAATTTCCCCTTGCTTGTCAAGATATTTTTCTTTTTTATTGTTAATCGTAAGTTCTCAAAGTAACTTCCACTTGCCTGACCGAAGTGGAAATTAGTCTAAAACGGATTTTTATGGTGGAATTAAGTATGAGACTTTCCGTTCCATCGTTGAGAATATGGGAAAAGGCCCGTCAACGATTTCAAAGGAAATTAAGCACAATCGCATCATGCATCCAACATCCGTCAAATCTGATTGCACGGATTGCCCACTTCTCAAAAAGCTCCTTATGTCTGTAACAACGCGTTTTTCTCATACTAAAGGCTAGGTTGTGGAAAACTGGAAGTTAGTTTTATATTGAATTGAAATAAGACATGAACAAATCTATTAGGAAAGTCAACTTAATTTCTAGAAATGTTTTAATAGCAACAACGTACTATTCTAGTTTCAATCTGCTATAGAAGTTACCCTTTTCATTCTCTCAAAAGTCAATCATAAAAGAGGAGAAATCGAAGTTCCTCCTCTTCACTATTTACTATCGAATCAAGTAAATCAAATCGTTACTCATTCACAATTTTTTCATCAACTTTAGGGTTTAGAGTTGTTCCCCAATGTGTAATTGTACGCTGTTGTACTAGTGGTAAGTCTGTGCGGTTGTAAACTGTACGCCATGGTTCCCATACAAGACCCGTCTTTTCTTGAACCTTGATGCGAAGATTACGGACATTTCCTTTAAATTGAATCTCTGTTTGGAAGCCTGAAGTTCTGTTTTTTCCGTTATCTTCCCATTGACGTGAACGGATTTCTGGATTTCCTTGTTCATCATATGTAATTTCATCCCAATAGATGTAGTAACGCGCAACATAAGCACCCTTATGATGAAGTTTCAAGAAGCCATTTTTGTAAGAAGTAACTTTCGTTTCGATATAGTCTGTACTATTTTGTAAAGTTGCTTGGGCATTATCTTTTAGGAAGGCAGTCTTATATGAGATTGGCACAGCTGGACTTTGAGCGCTAAAGTTAGCTCCTTCTCTGATGAGTTCCTTCAAGTTTTCGACTGTTCCTGTGACAACTTTGGCGGCACCGCTAGCATTACCTCCTACAATTACCGCTGTTACAGAAGTATTCTTCAATAGACGGCTCCATTCAGAATTTGGAGCAATTGTTGCGCCTTTGATAACCGCATTGATAGCTGCTTTTAATTCAGTAGACTTACTTGTTGACTCAAACTTAACATAGATTTGACGTCCGTAAGAAACGTTTGATACATATACAGGTGGAGTTTGTGAATCAACGCCTCTTTGTTTTAAATCTTCAGGTGTTACACTCTTGTCAAATACAGCTGCTGGATTGGTCGGTGCATCAAATGTCGCTGTATAGTAGATTTGTTTAAAGTTTACAACTTCAATTTGCTTTTCACCCTTTTGCACAGCCTCAAAGTCAATCTTGAGCGGTGCGCCTGCTTTTTCAAAGTCTGCACCAAATTTTGCTTTCAATTGGTTCATGCTATAGGCTGTAGTTGATTCATACTGAACACGGGCAGGAACGGAATGGCTAGATGAGTAATTCTTTGTCCATCTTTCAACCAAGGTATTCATCGCAGACTGCATACCACTAGTTGTAGGATCTGCTTCAATTCGGCTGTCAGACTGAATCATACCAGGTAAATCGACGCTGACTGTCCCCTTTGCACGGGCAAGACTAATCAATTCTGGCTGATTTTCTAGCAGATTTTGGTTGGCTTTATACAAGCCACCTAGGAAGACATTTTGATTTCCATTGATGGAAACATCTGCTGTGCCTGTAGAGAGGGTTTTCTTGATTTTTTCTACAACGACAAACTCTCCATTTTGTTCCTTAGCACTTGTGTTGTAGCGATTTTCTAAGGTTTCTCCCTTGCGAGTTAAAATATCCAAAGGATTATAAGTTAAACCAAAAAGGTAGTCTTTCAATGCTGATGTTTGATTTACTACTGGTGCGGTTCTGTCCTGTCCAACTTGAGTTGTTGCTGAACGGAATACTTCCACTTCTGCCAAGCTCAATGGGGTATTTTTAGTTTTCAACTCCACTTTTACATAACGAGCGTCTTTGGCGGTGAAGAAAACTTCAAGTTCTGCCTTCCCATTCAAACTATCAAAGTGTTGACGAGCAACTTCTTGTTTTGCTTCATTTAACAAAACAACATCAAAATTGGAAAGACGATTAGCTACATTCCCATCTCCACGATTGTAAAGTTTAACTTTTCCAACATTCTCTGTTTTTCCAAGATCAACTTGCCACCAAGCATTGTCTTCAAAGTTTGTATGCGTTACAGAATGGTGCCCATAGTCACTATCAACATTACCATCCACTGCTCGTGTAGCAGCTCCTCCATAAGCAGTAGAACTTTGACTAGCTTGTTTTCCACGAGCGATGTTTTCTGTCTCAACTGGACGATTCCCTTGCTCTGTAGCCAAAGCTACTCCCTGAGCGTTCAATAAAAAGGCCGCAACAACAGCACTGCACACACCGAGTCCACACTTTTTGACAAAGCGATGCAAACGTTTTTCTTGATTCATTCCTTATTCCTCCGTTTTTAAATGAATACGTTTTCCTATTTGTCTATAGTTTATCAAATTTCAAGTAAAAGTCAAGCACAAACCAGCAAAAAAGTCAAGAAAATAAGAAGAAAACGTTTGCTGAATTTTTCTGATATTTTCTTTCGATTTCCAGTAAATACTATAGTTTGGAAACTAGATAACACTTGAAAAACACTAACTTTTTTCTTTTCCTATTTATAGTTTCACTAGATGAGCTTTTTAAAAGAAATATTAGAGATCAATTTCTGAATAAAAATAGCTGGGAACACATCATCTTCCTAATAATACGTCTTGTCTTATGTGACATTTTTATACTCTTCGAAANNTTTTCATTGAGTATTATCTCCATCATTTATACTGATATACAAAATAGTACGGAAAACTTCTCAAAAGTAAGAATTTCTTTTACAAACAAAGGAAAACGCTTGCATATTGTTTTACTACATGCTATACTGGTATAGAAATTTATTGATTGGAGAATCATCATGAGAAAAACACCAGCTCAAACTGAGAAAAAAATGGTCTACAGCATCCGTTCCCTCAAAAATGGAACTGGTTCTGTCCTTATCGGCGCAAGCTTTGTCCTACTTGCTATGGCTACGCCAACTATCTCAGCCGACGAAAGTACAACAACCACTAACGAACCCAGCAACGGAAATACAACCATCCTTGCCCAACCTCTTACTGATACAGCAGCTGGCTCTGGTAAGAAGGAAAGTGATATTTCTTCACCCGAAAATGCAAACGCTTCCCTAGAGAAGACAGAAGAAAAACCTGCAACAGAGGCAACCACTCCTGCTGCAACTCCAGCCGATTCAGCACCACAAACTGGACAAGATCGTTCAAATGAGCCAACTACTTCTACTAGTCCAGTAGCAACTGAAACTAAGGCAGAAGAACCCATCGAAGACAACTACTTCCGTATCCATGTCAAAAAACTTCCTGAAGAAAACAAGGATGCTCAAGGACTATGGACTTGGGACGATGTTGAAAAACCATCTGAAAACTGGCCTAACGGAGCCTTGTCCTTCAAGGATGCCAAAAAAGATGACTACGGCTATTACCTAGATGTCAAATTAAAGGGAGAAGAAGCCAAGAAAATTAGCTTCCTCATCAACAATACAGCTGGAAAAAATCTAACCGGCGATAAATCTGTAGAAAAACTAGTTCCAAAAATGAACGAGGCTTGGTTAGACCAAGATTACAAGGTTTTCTCTTACGAGCCACAACCTGCAGGGACTGTTCGTGTCAACTACTACCGTACAGATGGCAACTATGACAAGAAATCTCTCTGGTACTGGGGAGATGTGAAAAATCCAAGTAGCGCTCAATGGCCTGACGGAACAGACTTTACAGCTACAGGCAAATATGGCCGCTATATCGACATTCCTCTTAAGGACGCCGCCAAAGAATTCGGCTTTTTACTATTAGATGAGAGCAAACAAGGAGACGACGTGAAAATCCGTAAAGAAGATTATAAGTTCACAGATTTGAAAAATCATAGCCAAATTTTCCTAAAAGATGATGACGAAACGATTTACACAAATCCATACTATGTCCATGATATCCGCATGACAGGGGCTCAGCACGTAGGAACTTCTAGCATTGAAAGTAGTTTTTCAACACTAGTCGGTGCCAAAAAAGAAGATATCCTCAAACACTCCAACATCACTAATCACTTAGGAAACAAGGTAACTATTACCGATGTTGCAATCGATGAGGCTGGTAAGAAAGTGACCTACAGCGGAGATTTCTCTGACACAAAACATCCTTATACCGTTAGCTACAACTCTGACAAATTCACTACCAAAACAAGCTGGCGTCTTAAAGATGAGACTTACAGCTATGATGGAAAACTTGGAGCTGACTTAAAAGAAGAAGGAAAACAAGTTGATTTGACCCTTTGGTCACCAAGTGCTGATAAGGTTTCTGTTGTTGTCTACGACAAGAATGACCCTGAAAAAGTGGTTGGAACTGTCGCTCTTGAAAAAGGGGAAAGAGGAACTTGGAAACAAACTCTAGATAGCACAAACAAACTCGGAATCACAGATTTCACTGGATACTACTATCAATACCAAATCGAGCGTCAGGGGAAAACTGTTCTTGCACTCGATCCTTACGCTAAATCTCTCGCTGCTTGGAACAGCGATCTTGCAAAAACAGACGATGCCCATAAAGTGGCTAAAGCTGCCTTTGTAGATCCAGCCAAACTAGGACCTCAAGACTTAACTTATGGTAAGATTCACAACTTCAAGACTCGTGAAGATGCCGTTATCTACGAAGCTCATGTGCGTGACTTCACTTCAGATCCTGCCATTGCAAAAGACTTGACCAAACCATTTGGTACCTTTGAAGCCTTTATTGAAAAACTAGACTACCTCAAAGACTTAGGTGTGACCCACATCCAGCTCCTTCCAGTCTTGTCTTACTACTTTGTCAATGAATTGAAAAATCATGAACGCTTGTCTGACTATGCTTCAAGCAACAGCAACTACAACTGGGGATATGACCCTCAAAACTACTTCTCATTGACTGGTATGTACTCAAGCGATCCTAAGAATCCAGAAAAACGAATCGCAGAATTTAAAAACCTCATCAACGAAATCCACAAACGTGGCATGGGAGCTATCCTAGACGTAGTTTATAACCATACAGCCAAAGTCGATCTCTTTGAAGATTTAGAACCAAACTACTACCACTTTATGGATGCTGATGGGACACCTCGAACTAGCTTTGGTGGTGGACGCTTGGGGACAACCCACCATATGAGCAAACGGATCCTAGTTGACTCTATCAAATATCTAGTTGATACCTACAAAGTGGATGGCTTCCGTTTCGATATGATGGGAGACCATGACGCCGCTTCTATCGAAGAAGCTTACAAGGCTGCACGCGCCCTCAATCCAAACCTAATCATGCTTGGTGAAGGTTGGAGAACCTATGCTGGTGATGAAAATATGCCTACTAAAGCTGCTGACCAAGATTGGATGAAACATACCGATACTGTCGCTGTCTTTTCAGATGACATCCGTAACAACCTCAAATCTGGTTATCCAAACGAAGGTCAACCTGCCTTTATCACAGGTGGCAAGCGTGATGTCAACACTGTCTTCAAAAATCTCATTGCTCAACCAACCAACTTTGAAGCAGACAGTCCTGGAGATGTCATCCAATACATCGCAGCCCATGATAACTTGACCCTCTTTGACATCATTGCCCAGTCTATCAAAAAAGACCCAAGCAAGGCTGAGAACTATGCTGAAATCCACCGTCGTTTACGACTTGGAAATCTCATGGTCTTGACAGCTCAAGGAACTCCATTTATCCACTCCGGTCAGGAATATGGACGTACTAAACAATTCCGTGACCCAGCCTACAAGACTCCAGTAGCAGAGGACAAACAACCAAACAAATCTCACTTGTTGCGTGATAAGGATGGCAATCCGTTTGACTATCCTTACTTCATCCATGACTCTTACGATTCTAGCGATGCAGTCAACAAGTTTGACTGGACTAAGGCTACAGATGGAAAAGCATATCCTGAAAATGTCAAGAGCCGTGACTACATGAAAGGTTTGATTGCCCTTCGTCAATCTACAGATGCCTTCCGACTTAAGAGTCTCCAAGATATCAAAGACCGTGTACACCTCATAACTGTTCCAGGCCAAAATGGTGTAGAAAAAGAGGATGTAGTGATTGGCTACCAAATCACTGCTCCAAACGGTGATATCTACGCAGTCTTTGTCAATGCGGACGAAAAAGCTCGCGAATTTAATTTGGGAACTGCCTTTGCCCATCTAAGAAATGCTGAAGTTTTGGCAGATGAGAACCAAGCAGGACCAGTCGGAATTGCCAACCCGAAAGGACTTGAATGGACTGAAAAAGGCTTGAAATTGAATGCCCTTACAGCTACTGTTCTTCGAGTCTCTCAAAATGGAACTAGCCATGAGTCAACTGCAGAAGAGAAACCAGACTCAACCCCTTCCAAGCCTGAACATCAAGACCCAGCTCCACAAGCTAAACCTGATTCTACTAAACCATCTGCAACAGTAGCTGATTCAGAAAATAAACCTAGCCAAGCTACAACTGATTCACAAGCTGAACAACCAGCACAAGAAGCACAAGCATCATCTGTAAAAGAAGCGGTTCGAAACGAATCGGTAGAAAGCTCTAGCAAGGAAAATATACCTGCAACCCCAGATAAACAAGCTGAACTTCCAAATACAGGAATCAAAAACGAAAACAAACTCCTATTTGCAGGAATCAGCCTCCTTACGCTCCTTGGTCTCGGTTTCTTACTAAAAAATAAAAAAGAGAACTAAACTAGCCCTCCTATAGAACTATCCCCCAAGCCTTAACGCTCGGGGGATTGATTTTTGCCCTGATAAGTCTATCTATCAAATCATATATTCTACACTATAGGTCGCATCCGAGAGTATTCGTGCCAAAAATTGCTTGGTTCGTTCTTCTTTTGGACGACTAAAGAAATCATGGGCATTATTTTCTTCAACAATTTTCCCACCGTCCATAAAAATAACATGATTGGCTACATCTCTAGCAAAACCCATCTCATGAGTCACTACTACCATAGTAACTCCTTCTTTAGCTAACTGTTTTAAAACATCTAAAACATCCCCTACCAACTCTGGATCCAAGGCCGATGTTGGCTCATCTAATAAAATGACCTCTGGTTTCACAGCAATGGCACGCGCAATACCGATTCGTTGTTGCTGGCCTCCAGAAAGCTGAGAGGGATAGTAAGCTTTATAAGCTAGTAAACCAACTTTTTCTAAGGCAGCTTCCGCACGTTTTGTTGCTTCTTCCTTAGGAATTTTCCGAGCAATAATCAAGCCCTCCAAAATATTTTCCAAGGCCGTTTTATTAGCAAATAAATTATAATGTTGAAAAACGAAAGCAGTCTTCTTGCGAATTTCTAAAATATCTTTTTTAGTCAATTTTCCAAGGTCGTATTCTTTATCAGCAAGCTTCAAAGAGCCACTATCGGCTTTTTCTAAATGATTGAGACATCTGAGAAAAGTCGTTTTACCTGATCCAGATGGCCCCAATATTACAACCACATCCCCTTGGTTGACCTTGAGATTAACATCTCCCAGGACTTGTCTGTCTCCAAATTTTTTTGCAACATGTTCTACTTGTAACATTGTCTCCTCCTATGCTAAACCTGTACTGGGCACTACTTGTCCCTTTTTTCTTTGAATATAGCGTTTCTCTAAGATTGAAAAGCCCCATTGAATCAATCCGCAAATAAGAATGTACTGTAAAAAGATCACAAAATAGGATTCAAAATACTGATAACCATAAGACGCTTCAACACGGGCAATGGCTGTAATATCCTTAATGGTCATCACAAAGACCAAAGAGGTTCCTTTTACAATATTTATGACTAGATTAGCCAGATTGGGCAAGGCTGATTGCAAGGTCTGTGGAAAAACAATCCTCACATAAGCCTGACTAGTGGTTAAACCAATCGCTTGTGCAGCTTCTAATTGTCCCTTATCCACAGTCAAAATAGCCGAACGTAAGATTTCTGATAAACTACCTGTTGTCATCAAACTATAGATAATAAAAGCATAATAGATCGGATTGAGTTTAAAGATATCAACATCACTCCCTATGCTTTTGAGAAATTGATTGAGCAAACTCGGAAACAAACTATAAAAGAAAAGAATCAGCAAAATCGGAGGTGTTGCTCTTATAAAAGCTAGATACACGAGAGAGAAAGTTCGAACACCTTTGACTTTATATATTTGTCCCAGAGCTAAAAACAAGGCTGGTCCAAAACTTAAGACCATGGCTACAATCATAATGATTAAGGTGGTTGGCACCCCTTTTAAGGTCTCTAAAAAAGTTTTCGCAATATAGTCTAAATCCATATCCTATCTCCCTTTCGTTTCCAAAGATTTTTCTAACAAGCGACTCAAGAAGGAAACAGCCAAGGCTACACCCCAATAAAGAATGGCAACCGCTGTATAGGTTTCAAGAGAGTAATTCCCCAAATTGCGACTGATTAAGAGATTCCCAGCTCCCATGACATCCACAAAACCAATCGTATAGGCTAGGGAAGCGTCCCGCATCAAATTTAGAATAGCGGTCGTCATATTTGGAAGAGCCACTTGAAAAGCCTGAGGAAAAATGATTCTCCAAAATGTCTGACTAGGGGTCAGACCAATACTGACTCCAGCTTCCATCTGACCTTTGGGAATTGCCTGATAGGACGCCTTAAATACTTCTGCAATGATAGCCGCAAATAGCAAGACCATGGTGAATAAGACGAAGACCGTCTTAGACCAGTTGTTGATATCTAAATTCAGCCACCATTTTAAAAATTCAGGTAAACCATAAAAGACAAGGAATAGTAAAACAATAGGGGGAGTACAGCGAAGAGTGAAAATATAGCCCTTAGAAAGACCTGCAAAAGTCTTGTCTTCTCCCACTTGAGCCCAAGCCAGTAAGCCACCGAAAAGGGAACCGAGGACTGTAGTAAAAAAGAGAATGGACAAGGTCATAGGAAGAGCCTGCCATAAGGTTGGTAAAAATTGGAACACTCTTGAAAAATCATATGAAACCATGTAAACCTCTTTCTAATACTCAATGAAANNACTGACAAAGTCAGTAACCATACCTACGGCAAGGCGACGTTGACGTGGTTTGAAGAGATTTTCGAAGAGCATAACATGCCTGATTGCTCATCTAATCTTTATCAACGTAGCTAAAGACATCTTCTTTAAAGTATTTTTGAGAAAGTTTAGCTAGAGTACTGTCTTCTTTTAATTCTTTAATCGCTTTTTCATACTCTTTAGCAAACTTCTCACCCTTTTCATCACGGTGAATCAAGGGATAGGTTGGAATTCCTTTATAAGGGAACCAGCTAAGTTTGTCCGCATATTGGTGGTAAGAACCATCATCTGTTGTCACCGCTTTTTCAAAAGACAACTTGATGTCAAAGAAAGCATCATAACGTCCTTCTAAAACCCAAGCATAAGCATCTGCCACCTTGAAAGATTCAGCAGCTGTCAACTCAATTGGTGTATCCTTGTGCTTGTCATTATAGCTATTAATCACATTCCACTGGGCATTTTGAGGAGAGATGGGTACTAATTTTCCTTTATTTTTGGCGAAATCATCAATATTCTTATATTTAGCTTCATCTCCTTTTCTGACAGTAAAACCAATAATGCTGGCTCCTACTGGCTCAGATGGAATAATGAATTTCTTAGCCCGTTCATCTGTATACCAAGCACCTTTAGTTCCAATATCGTACTTGCCAGACTCAAGTCCAATCAAGAGATCATCATCACTAGTTCCAGTATACTCAAATTTATAATCTGCTAATTTCTCATCAACCGCCTTTAAAACAGCGACTTCATAACCATCTGATTCCCCTTTTTCGTCAATAAAATCATAAGGGACATAGTTTTGAGTATGGGCAACTTTTAAAGTTGTTACTTGTCCAGACGAAGCTGCATCTGCACCTTTAGCAGATGCTCCCGACAAAGTCCTACCAATAATCGTTGCTCCAAGCACTGCCACAACCGCAACTCCACCAACAATCCATGTTTTCTTACTCATATTCTTCTCCTTTATTTAGCTACTGCTTCTCTCACCCACTGGATACGCTCCACTGCAATATCGTTTGGAATGGTACAATCTGCTCCAAGTATGAGGCCATCTTTCCCTGTTTCTTCTACCAATCGTTTGGTTTCAGCCTGAATTTCTTCCTTACTGCCTCGATAGAGAAGGCCATCTTTACCGTTTTCAAATCCTCCCAGAACAGCACGACCCTTGAAAATCTCACGACCTTCTTTTAGGCTAATCCCTTCTGGACCAACTGCCCAGTTAAAAACATGAGCTGGATAGTCGGCAAAGATATGAATATCGTTTCGGGCTCCTTCATAGCCACAGATATGAAGGATATTTACCCCACCAACCGACTTAGCCGCATTTAAAACAGTCAGTTCACTCGGCGCAATAATCTCCTGATAGGCTTCAGCAGAAACACGCGCATCCTGAATACTTTGCACACTGAGATAAATACCATCTACTCCTGCATCTTTAATAATAGCTTGACTCAAGCTAGCGATATCTTGCGCAATCACATCAAGTACTTTTTTCAATTTCTGAGAATCTTGAACTAAGAAGTCTGCAATGAGATCATCTCCACCAGACACTTCTCCAAGTAACCATTTGAGGTAGGTCACAGGCGCAAAAATATTGTAAATAGCAACAATATCTTCCGTAAACTCCTGCTTAATCTTCTTCACTAATTCTACCTGCTCTCTAATCCACAGATGATCTTCACCCAGAGGTTGAATCTCCGACAGCTCTTGGAGTGACTTCCCTTTGGCAATAACTGGATTTGGATAAACAAAATAGCCATCACTCATCAACTTGATAAAGTCTGGATGTAGGTCACGGATAAAACGTTTGTGACCTTGTATGTTCTTTTCAATAATCACAGGATTGGAAAATCCCTTTAACCATTCCTCTTCTGATGTAAAGTGGTGCCAAAAACCTACAGGTACACGGCCAACCACTTCTCCTCTAAATGCTTTTAAAACCCAGTCTCTTTTTTCTGACATCTCTATTTTCCATTTCTTTCTTTTTCAACTAATAAAACACTGGCAATATCATTGGTTTGAATAAAGGGAAGACTTCTCTTCTGAAAATCCTGAATCCCATGACATCTTGGGCCTTCCTTACAAGCAAGTCCCTTTGTAAGACTGATCGCAAGTAAGATGACAAAGCCGAGGGCCGTCCCTACCAATAGCCACTTTTTTCTTTTCATAAGGCTCTCCTATTCTAACATAGCAGCCTGACGAATCCAGTCCAATCTTTCTAATTCAAAGTCATCTGGAACCGTGCAATCCGCTCCAAGAAGGACTCCTCTAGTCCCAGCTTCAGCCAACAATCGTTTGGTTTCCTCTTGTAGTGCAGCCTTTCTACCTCCATAAAGCAGGCTCTGCTTCCCATTTTCAAAACCACCCAAGACCGCTTTGCCATGAAATAGCTCCTGACCTTGAGGTAAACTGACTGCTTCATGGTGGGTTGCCCAATTGAAAACCTGGGCTGGATAATCTTTGAAAATAGTCACATTGTTACTGGCACCTTGGAAACCGCAGATATGCAGGATATTTACCCCACCTACCTGATTGGCAGCTTCTAAAACCTTTATGTTACTTGGCTCAATATAGGTCTGATACAATTCTGCTGTGATGCGCTCATCCTGAATTTCTTGTGTACTGAGATAGATTCCATCTGCTCCACCATCCTGAATGATTTTTTTAGTTAGGATAGCGATATCCTCAGCTATCACGTCTAAAACATCCCTGAATAGCTCTGGATTTTCAAGAAAAAGATCTGAAACCTCCTTATCACCTCTAGAAGTCTCTGTACGAAACCACCTTTTCAAATAGGAGATCGGAGAAAAAATATTGTAAAATGATGCAATGTCCTCAGTGAAGGTTGCTCGAATAGCCTCTACCACTTCTACTTGTTGCTGAATCCAAGGATGGTTTTCACCAATCGACTCAATAGAAGCTAACTCCTGAAGACTTGTAACCTTAGGACTGTAGACATTACTTGGATAAATGAAAAATCCGTCACTCATCATTTTGACAAAATCAGGATGGATTCTTTCAACGTACTTCCGATGTCCCTCTACACTTTTTTGAAAGATACGTGGATTATTTAAACCTTGTCCTTTTTCCTCCAGTATTACAAAATGAAACCAAAAGCCAACAGGAACCCGTTCCACCTCTTCTCCTCGAATAGCTCTAAAAACTAGCTCTCTTTTACTTGTCATACTTCTCTCCTTCCATTTGGATTGAAACCATCTTACCACTCCTTTTGACCTTTTCCCAATATATATTGACTATCGACTTGATTGGGATTGTTTATATCAATAGAGAAAAAAATCTCTGAAAANNTTTTCAGAGATTTTTTTCTGTTTATTGCTTTTTTAAAATAGTTGTTATATAGATTTTTTATCAGCCTGATTAGTATTTTTTATTAAGCCTCTTTCATGGCAAAGTAAGCCCGGACTTTGGGTGCTACTTGTGTTCCGAATAGTTCAATAGCTCTCAGAACCTGATCATGAGGCATAGAACCAAGAGGTAGATGGAGCATAAAGCGGTCCAAACCTAGATCTTCAATCATGCGAATCAATTTTTCGGCTACCTGATCTGGATTGCCCACAAACATAGCACCATTTGGCCCAACTTGCTCCAAATATTGCTCATAACGCAATTCCTGCCAGTGCGGACGGTCTTTAGAGATAGCATCCACTACTTGCTTGGTAGGATGGAAATAATCTTTCACAGCCTGCTCGCCATCTTCAGCAATCCAACCCCAAGAATGGACCCCAACCTTTAGTTCATGACTGGCATGGTCTGCTTCGCTCCCAATCTCACGATAAGCCTGAATCAACTTTTTAAAATAACGAGGGTTACCACCAATAATGGCATAGACAATCGGTATGCCTGCCTGAGCAATCTTTACTGTTGATTCGACATGACCACCTGTCGCTATCCACAAGGGTAATTTGTCCTGAACTGGACGAGGATAAACTTCTTTACCAGCAATCGTTTGGGTCAATCGACCTTTCCAGTCTAGCTTTGTCTTTTCATTGACTAACTGGAGCAAGTCTAATTTCTCATCAAAAAGGGCTTCGTAGTCTTTCAAATCATAGCCAAACAGAGGAAATGATTCCGTGAAAGAACCCCTTCCAGCCATAATCTCCGCACGTCCATTTGACAAAGCATCGATAGTGGCATATTGTTGGAATAAGCGAATCGGATCCATACTCGAGAGAATGCTGACTGCACTGGTCAAACGGATTTTCTTGGTATTGACTGCCCCAGCTGCCAGGACAATCTCTGGGGCTGATACTGCAAAATCCTCTCGATGGTGCTCACCAATCCCATACACATCCAAACCAACCTTGTCAGCCAGTTCAACCTCTGCTAGCAACTGGCGAATGCGTTCGTCATGACTGTAAGTTTGCCCAATCCCTTCAAGCTCCGTTGTTTCCCCAAATGTTGAAATTCCCAATTCTACCATTGTGATTCTCCCTATCTACTCTGTCCTTCAATTTGAAAAATTATTCTAATACTCAATGAAAANNCAAAGCACTGCTTTGAGGTGGTAGATAGAACTGATGAAGTCAGCTCAAAATACTGTTTTGAGGTTGCAGATGGATGCTAACCTGATTTGAAGAGATTTTCGAAAAATATTAAATATACTCTACAATTTGCTCAATCAATTCTGGGTCGTCTAAACCTGTAACTTGTATAACAACATCTTTGACTGATTGTTTAGCCAACAATTCACCTAATCGAATACTTTCTTCATCATTTACATCGCGATAGTCAAAGGCATAGCCAACTGTTTTAAGTAGGTTTTCATATGACAAACCAAGTTCTTTCAATTCACGTATCGGCCGGATGAATCGTTCATTATAGCCTAATTTTCGGATTGGAGTACGAGCTACGCGACTAACCTCGTCCACTATGAAAGGATTTTCAAACCGTTCTATAATGACTTTGTGATAATTCTCCAATTCTTTTTTATCAAAGTTCCATTTGGCAATCAAGAGACTCCGAATTTCAGTTAATACAGATTCAATCCGAGATTTGATATTAGGATTTTGAAGAGCTTCCAAAATTGTCTTGGCACCATAATGCGCACCAATGTAAGCTGAAGTTGCATGTCCAGAATTGACTGAAAAAAGTTTTCGCTCAATAAAGGGTTCTAAATCTTCTTCATAATGCACATCTTTTAGACGTAAATCTGGATTTTTAAGACGCTTGGTTTCCACGACCCATTCATTAAAGGGCTCGACCACAACAAAAAGGGAATCCTCGTGACTTTGTGCTGGAACAATCCTGTCTACTGCAGCATTTGGAAAACCTATGTAGTTATCAGCAAATGTCAAACCTTCCGGACTTAAATATTTCTTGACTTCTTGATAAAGAAATTGAGACCCGCCAATCATATTTTCACAGGCCATAACATCCAATGCCTGTGTATTTCCTGCAACTCGGCGAGCTTCGATTCCTTTGGCTAGAAGTTCAGCGATAAAAGGGAGTATATTAGGTCCGATTGCAGTAGTAATAATATCCGTCTTTTGAATCGCTTCAATGACTTGCTCAGGGTCTTCTTTGCTATTAATGCCAGCCACATTAGTTACTTCTATACGAGACTGTCCTTTCTGTGCAATTTCAATTTCATACTTGCCCTTTTCATTTAGAGCATGAATTATCTGATTATTGACATCCACAAAATCAATATGGAAACCATTTTTAAATAGAATTTCACCTATAAAACCACGACCGATATTACCGGCACCAAAATGAACAGAATGTTTCATTCAATTTCTCCTTTTCCTATTTGAGGGACATATATACTAGATGACAAATGACGAAATTCAATTATTCAACAGCATCAAATAAGCGCAACACTTCCTCTTTTGACTGAGCATCTGCTAGTTTAAGAACATTATCTACATCTGCACAGAAGATAGAAATTTTCTGAATAATTTCTAAGTGTTCATTACCAATACCAGCAATACCAAAAAGAACCGTTGCCACTTGAGGGTTAGATACATTCCCAAAATCAACCCCTCTAGGGACTTGAACGACTGTAATACCAGACTTGAGGACATCATTTTTTGCTGCATCTGTTCCATGCGGTATGGCGATAAAGTTACCCATGTAAACAGATAGCTCTTTATCTCGCTCAATCATGGCTTCAATATAGTCTTCATTAACATATCCACCCTCATAAAGAACTTGCCCACAATAACAAATAGCTTCCTCCTTGTTAGAAAATTGTTTATTAAGCTTAATCAAATGTTTTTCAAGTTTCATATTAGTTCTCCAATTTCTTAATTTTTTCGTTAAAAATAGTATTTAGCATCTGATAAATAATGGATTGATTTCCCGTCTTGTAAATCTCTGTATAAAGATGATTTTCAATAATCGACTGACTGATAGCTGTCATTAAATCTCTCGCTTCCTCGCTAGCTTCTTTAGACATTAGCATTAGCAGACACCTTTTGACCTCTTCTTCCTCTCGTTTCATTGACAATGCGGAGATAGGTAGTTTGAGTTCAAACATAGTAAAACTATTTGTTGTTACTTTGCTAGACTGACTATGTAAAAGCACCAGACCAGTATTAGGAATAGCCATAGGACTATTCTGGAAGTGAGATAACAATTTTCTTGTTAGGTAATCTCTGTCACTCACATTCTTCTGATATTGGATGATTTGTTCTACCGTGTGCTCAAATGATTGATTATTCTCCAATTGAACCAACTCGAATTGACTCAAAAGCTGACTACTAGATATTAAATAATCTTGCAAGTCATAACTTTTCTCTGGAGCGATAGCATCACGCGCGACAATTGTACGATGTGCCTGTACATACTGAAGTCGTTCCTGTAATTCAAGCAATTCTTTGACGGTTGGAAAACTAGAAATTACATCGATTTCCTGATTAGTCAGCGGCTTGGTAGATAAAATATAATCATACTGACTGAGATCAATACTATGGTAATCTACTAGAGACTGAATATCTATCAACTCTACAAAAGGAGCAACACTCTTAATTTTACTGACTAATAAATCTCTAGTGACCCGACGTTCATCCGTTAAAAGCAAAACACGGACTGGATAAATCTCTGGACTACGGCCTAAGCTAGAGATAAAATGTAGGGCAATCATGCCATACTCATACTCTGTATGAAGATATTTCGGAAAAATATCATTCACTAAAAGACTGATGACTGTATAAAGAAATTTATTCCTTTCAACTAAAATCTGGACAGATTCTGGCAAATTTTCACCCTGAAAAAGGATAGGGATGCCTAAACTGAGCCGAATATGATGGAAAAGAAAATTGAATAAAACCTTGTCCTTAAAAAAGTCAATCTTGGTATACATGGAAACCGTATCAATCAGATTTGAAATATTGTAGAAAAATTCACCATCAAATTTCTCCGTAAAGAGCGGATTGTCCTGACGTTTAATGATTAATTCATCCAAGATGCTCGCAAAATAGATAATTTCCTGAATACTATAAAATTGTGCAGTCTGCTTAGAGTAAGCTTGAAAAATTTTTTGAGAAATTTCCAAAGCCTGCTTACTAGTATTAGGTGAATTTTCAATGTTTTGCTCCTGACCTATAAGAGATAACAAGATCGCAAAAAACATCTTCATCCTAGCATCCATATCTGGAAAACCTGACAGTTGCTTATTAACAATCTGACTGGCCAGCCTAGTTCTATCTGCTTCTAAAATATCAAAGCTCCCAAAATTACCGATTGAAAAATCTGCTACTGAGATACAGTTTGTCAGTAAAATAGCCAAAAATCTTCTCTTACCAACTGAATCACCAGAAATACGATAACCTTTTTGTCGTTCAATTTTCAGATCAAAGTCTAAAAGACGCTTATCAATATCTGAAATATCCTGAATAATAGTTACATTACTGACTTTCATGCATTCTTGCAATGCTTCATTGGTGACAAAACCACTCTCAGTCAGAAGGCGATAGGTAATCAACTCTTGTCTTTCTTGGGGACTATACTCAACTAACACTTCAAGTTCTGTCGGCAAATCATCCAACTCTCCAGTCAAAATATAGTATTTCCCATGCTTCGTTATTTCGATTCCATATTGCTCCATGCTATCTGTCAAATCTGATAAAGTTCGATAAATTGTTCTAGATGAAACCTGTAAGATTTCAGTCATGTCTTGCATTGAAAGCTTCCCTACATGTAGGAAAGCCTTCAATAATTGTTCTTCTCGTTTGGTTAATAGCATTCGTAATTTAGAAACCTCTAGTTCTATTTGTACATTCTAACAGCCATTTTGTCATAT
Source organism: Streptococcus sp. 2106 (assembly GCF_013277315.1). Classification (NCBI taxonomy): domain Bacteria; kingdom Bacillati; phylum Bacillota; class Bacilli; order Lactobacillales; family Streptococcaceae; genus Streptococcus; species Streptococcus sp. 2106. The sequence goes on along the minus strand of NZ_VMMS01000003.1, from coordinate 14,054 downwards.
TCTGGTGTTGTTACTAAACTATCCACAATAAGAAATTGAGAATTCGGTGCTGTTTGCTGCACTTCTGCCTGTAAAGAAATAGTTGTTACAATCATTATGTTTTTAGAATTAAATTCACCTAATTCTGAAATTTTGGCAGTAGAAACTGGAATACGAATATTTTTGTTTCTAAAGATAGCCCGAATCGTTTCACAGCCCATAGTTGCAGATCCCTGTGCTTTACCATAAGCAACTACTACAGCATCAATATGGTTAAGGTCAATTTCCTGACTATCTACTGATGCTGAAGTTGATATATCTCCTTCAATTTCTGCTATTGGAGAAGCTCCTGTTAATGAAGCTACAATTTCATCATAACGAGGGGACGCTAAGAAATTATCAACAGAAACATGAATAGCACTTGGACTCTTGTCTTTAGCTCTTGGTGTCAGTTCTTCCTGAGTAACAATTAATGTTTTTGGTGTATCAAGCAAATTTGAGATTGCCTGATTAGATACTGGAATCTCTAGACCTGCTTTTTTAACCTTATCTCGAAGAATACTAGCTCCCATAGCAGAGCTTCCCATACCAGCATCGCAGGCGAAAATGATTTTTTCCACTGAGTCTGTCGAAACAACTGCATCAACAGAAGTTGATACCAACTGACCTTTAGACTGAGCCTTAGCTGCTTGGGTAGCCGCCTGAGCAGCTTCGAGCGAATCCTCAGTTGACTTGTCTGCATGAAGAATAAGGGCTGCTACAAGGAAAGAAACAACTGCTGCCACTAAAACACCTAGAAGAACATTTAGATGGGGCCAAACGCCTTTTGGCGCCGTAGCCATAATCGCAATAATAGAACCTGGTGAAGCTGGAGATTTAAGACCAGCGTCTAAGAGTTGAAAAGTAAAAGTTCCAGAGATACCTCCTGCCATAGCAGCTAAAAATAGAGTAGGCTTCATCATAACATAAGGAAAGTAAATTTCATGAATCCCTCCGAAGAAATGAATAAGCATTGCCCCCCAAGAAGAAGATTTAGCAGAACCTTTACCGAATACAGCATAAGCTAATAGAATTCCCAGGCCTGGTCCAGGATTAGCTTCCAATAGGAAGAGAATTGACTTACCAGCTTGAGCTACCTGTTCTACTCCCAGAGGAGTAAAAATGCCATGATTGAGGGCATTATTGAGGAAAAGGACTTTAGCCGGTTCGATAATAAAATTAGCTATAGGAAGGAGGCGAGCATTAACAATAGCCTCAACACCATTCCCAACAGCTCCAGTAAGAGTCGATACGACTGGACCGATTGCGTAGAAAGCCAAAAGCAATAATGCAAAACCAACGAGACCAGCTGAGAAATTATTAACTAACATTTCAAATCCGGGACGAATTTTTTCCTGGAACTTTTCATCAAATTTCTTGATAGTCCATCCTCCCAGTGAGCCCATTACCATAGCTCCGATAAACATAGGAACACTAGAACCTGTGATTGCACCAACAGTAGCAATAGCTCCTACAACGGCACCACGTTGACCATGGATCATATATCCACCTGTGTAACCAATCAGGATTGGCAATAAATACGTTAACATAGGACCAACAACAGTAGCTAACTGTTCATTTGGCAGATAGCCATCAGCGATAAAGAGGGCAGTCAACACTCCCCAAGCAATAAATGCTCCAATATTGGGCATAACCATATTTGAAAGCGATGTCCCTAGTTTTTGAACTCTGACTTTCAATGATACTTTTTCTTCCATTAGGATCATCCTCCTTTTCTTAAAACTAGTATATACAAAGTTAAAAACCTTTAAAACTAAAGTTTTGTCACAGATTTTGTGCCAAAACTTTACTTTTGACGAGGCTGGGCAAAAAGGCTTAAAAATGATAAAACGCATCATATCAGGTGTACAAAACCTTAATATGATGCGTTTTATCATGGAAAGATTTACTGAATTTTCTCTTCAAATTGAGTTTTTGCCCAGCTTCCTCTTTTTATAGTAGTTTGAAATAAGATACGAACAAATCAATTGGAAAATTCAAATTAATTTCTAGAAATATTTTAGTATTCCTGTGTACTGTTCTAAATTCAATCTGCTATAATTATTGAAAAGTAAACCCTTATCATCATTTGTAACATAAAAAATAGGCTGTAAAACCTTATAGGATAAACCTATGGCTTTACGCCCGTATATTCATAGATTCTATTCTACCGTTACTGACTTGGCAAGGTTACGTGGTTTGTCCACATCGAGGCCACGGTGGAGGGTTGCAAAGTAAGCGACCAATTGTGTTGGTACGACCATTGAAATTGGTGAGAGGTAAGGGTGTACAGTCGTAAGGACGATAGCGTCTGTCTCTTTAGCAACATTTTCTTCTGCGATAGTGAGGACTTTTGCACCACGGGCTGCCACCTCTTGGATATTTCCACGAGTGTGGTTGGCAAGGACTGGATCTGACAAGAGAGTCAAAACAGGTGTTCCTTCTTCAATCAAGGCAATAGTTCCGTGCTTAAGTTCTCCTGCCGCAAAGCCTTCACACTGGATGTAAGAAATCTCTTTAAGTTTGAGACTTGCTTCCATGGCTACGTAGTAATCTTGACCACGTCCGATGTAAAAGGCGTTACGAGTTGTTTCAAGTAGCTCACGAACCTTGACTTCAATGGTTTCTTTCTCTGAAAGAGTTGATTCGATAGACTGAGCTACGATTGACAACTCATGAACTAAATCAAAGGCTTGCGCTTTGGCATTGCCATTTGCTTCTCCGACTGCTTTTGCAAGGAAGGCAAGGGCTGCAATTTGCGCTGTATAGGCCTTGGTTGATGCCACGGCAATTTCAGGACCTGCATGAAGGAGCATGGTATGGTTGGCTTCACGAGACAGAGTTGAACCTGGGACGTTTGTCACTGTCAAGCTTGGGATTCCCATTTCATTAGCCTTGACCAAAGCCTGACGGCTATCTGCTGTTTCACCAGACTGGCTGATAAAGATGAAGAGTGGTTTCTTGCTGAGAAGTGGCATACCGTAACCCCACTCAGATGAAATTCCAAGTTCAACTGGTGTATCTGTCAATTCTTCCAGCATCTTCTTAGAAGCAAATCCTGCGTGGTAAGATGTCCCAGCTGCAAGGATGTAGATGCGGTCTGCGTCTTGAACAGCCTGGATGATAGCTTGGTCTACGACTACTTGACCAACCTCATCTGTGTAGGCTTGGATCAACTTACGCATCACTGTTGGTTGCTCGTCAATTTCCTTGAGCATGTAGTAAGGGTAAGTTCCCTTACCGATATCTGACAAGTCAAGTTCCGCAGTATAGCTAGCACGTTCACGACTGTTACTATCATAGTCTTGAACTTCCACGCTATCAGCCTTGACGATTACCAACTCTTGGTCATGAATTTCCATGTATTGGTTGGTTTCACGAATCATAGCCATAGCATCTGAGCAGACCATATTGTAGCCTTCCCCAAGACCAATCAAAAGTGGAGATTTGTTTTTCGCTACATAGATGACATCTGGATTTTCAGAGTCAATCAAGGCAAAGGCATATGAACCACGGATAATATGAAGAGCTTTTTTAAAGGCTTCAAGAACTGAGAGACCGTCTTCTTCCGCAAATTTTCCAATCAAATGTACGGCGATTTCCGTATCTGTTTGCCCTTTGAAGTGGTGCCCAGCAAGGTATTCTTCTTTAATTTCAAGGTAGTTTTCAATCACCCCATTGTGAACCAAGACAAAACGTTCTGTCTCAGAGCGGTGTGGGTGAGCATTGTCTTCCGTTGGTTTCCCATGAGTTGCCCAACGAGTATGTCCGATACCAGTTGTTCCCTCAACACCAACTGTCTTAGCAGATAATTCTGCAATACGACCTACAGCTTTGACTAGATGGTTTTCAGCACCACCTAGGACAAAAATTCCCGCAGAATCATAGCCACGGTATTCGAGCTTTTCAAGCCCTTGAATCAAAATATCAGTTGCATTTGTGTTTCCAACAACACCAACAATTCCACACATAGTATATACGACACAGGCAAGCTGTGCTTCCTCCTTAAAATTGGTATAGTCTAATTCCTCTTTTATAGAATCAGCAAAAACAGTATATACTTGTTTCTTTCACTTGTCAAGAGTAAAAATTGGTATAGTTCAAATTAAACTCCTATAAGTAAAAAACTCTGACCAATTTGGATAATCAGTCAGAGTCCTTTTTAAAATCCATTATTATCGCTTAATTCCTTGAACCAGTACCCTGATTTTTTCAGACGACGTTCTTGCGTTTCCAAGTCTAATTCGACCAAACCATAGCGATTTTTATAGCTGTTAAGCCATGACCAACAATCGATAAAGGTCCAAATTAAGTAGCCCTTACAATTGGCTCCGTCTTCAATGGCACGGTGAAGTTCACGAAGATGAGCTTTTACAAAGTCAATACGGTAATCATCTTGAATCATTCCATTCTCACGGAATTTTTCCTCTCCTTCAACACCCATACCATTCTCTGTCAACATCCACTCAATATTGCCATAATTTTCCTTGATATTTTGGGCGATGTCATAAATCCCTTGCTCATAAATCTCCCAGCCACGATGAGGATTGATTTTACGTCCAGGCATTACATAAGGCTCATAAAAATGTTCTGGCAAAAGAGGACTCTCTGGATTCTTAGCAAATCGAGGTGCCATAACACGCAAAGGTTGATAGTAGTTGACACCAAGGAAGTCTACCGTATTGTCACGAATGACTTCCAACTCCTCCTCTGTAGCATCAGGCAAGAGACCGTATTCATGTAAGATTTCTACCAACTCCTGTGGATAAGTCCCCAAGACAGATGGATCTAAGAAAGATTGGGCCTGAAAAAGGTCCGCAATACGAGCTGCCTTGACATCAGCAGGATGCTGGCTACGTGGATAAGCCGGTGTCAAGTTGAGGACAATCCCAATCTTGGAATCTGGCAAAAGTTCATGACAAGCCTTAACCGCCCGACTGCTGGCCAATTGTGTATGATATGCTACTTTAACGGCTGCCTCTGCATCCACCTTATGTGGATAATGGGCATCGTAAAAATAGCCAAATTCTACTGGAACGATGGGCTCGTTAAAGGTAATCCATTGATCCACTAGATCTCCATAAGTCTCAAAACAAAAACGAGCATAGTTTTCATAGGCTGAGACAGTCGCCTTATTTTCCCAACCATCACCAGCTTCTTGAAGAGCAAAAGGCAAATCAAAGTGGTAGAGATTGACTAAAAGACGAATCCCCTTAGCCTTAATAGCCTCAAAAACCTTACGATAGAAATCCACACCTTGAGGATTGACTTTTCCACATCCTTGTGGAAAAATCCGTGACCACTGAATAGAAATCCGAAAGGCCGTGTGACCAGTTTCTAACAGTAGCTCAATATCCTGTTCCCAGTTTTCATAAAAGCTTGATGTTTTATCTGGACCAATTCCATTATAGTAGCGATTTGGCTCCACTTGGAACCAGTAATCCCAGAGATTATCTCCCTTACCGTCACCAGCTATACGTCCTTCTGTCTGCGGCCCAGAAGTAGAGGATCCCCAGACAAAATCCTTTGGAAATCTTAGCATACATTTACCTCTTTATCTACTCATTTTTCCCATTATACAGAAAAAACAAGGTAAAAACTAGTTACATTTTTTCCTTGTTTTTCTTCTGATTATAGTTTTTATTTCTTGCTGAGGATTTCAAGCGTTTCGAGCACGTTATCTGCATGAACTTCGATAGTGTCACCAGTCGCTTTAATCTTCACTTCTACGATGCCATCGGCCGCTTTCTTCCCAACAGTGATACGGATTGGCAATCCAATCAAGTCACTGTCGCTAAATTTAACTCCGACACGTTCATTACGGTCGTCTGTCAAGACTTCGTAACCAGCTCCCATCAAGCTTGCTTCAAGCTTTTCTGTCAAGACTTGCGCTTCTTCATCCTTGACATTGACAGTGATCAAGTGCACATCAAATGGTGCCAATTCTTTAGGGAAATTGATTCCCCAAGCGTAACGGTATTCACCTTTTGGCGTTTTGTTAACAAAGAGGCGAGCGTGTTGCTCCATCACTGCTGAAAGGAGACGGCTGACACCGATACCGTAACATCCCATGATAATTGGCACAGCCCGGCCATTTTCATCCAAAACATCTGCTCCCATGCTTGCTGAATAGCGAGTGCCAAGTTTAAAGATGTGACCAATTTCGATACCACGCGCAAAGTTAAGGACTCCTTGCCCGTCTGGGGAAATTTCACCCTCACGAACTTCACGGATATCCACATATTCTGCAGTAAAATCACGGCCTGGATTCACACCAGTCAAGTGGTAGCCATCTTCGTTAGCACCGACAACTGCATTGCGAACATCTTGCACCTTACGGTCTGCGATGATTTTAACATTCTCTGGCAAACCAACCGGGCCAAGTGAACCAAATCCTGCTTGAACAAGATTCGCCACTTCTTCTTCGCTAGCAACGTCAAAGAAATCTGCTCCCAAGTGATTTTTCAACTTGACTTCGTTGAGTTGGTCATTTCCAACTAGAAGGGCTGCAACAAGCTCACCATCTGCCATGTAGAAGAGGGTTTTAATCGTTTGTTCTTCTGGAACGTTGAGGAAGGCTGCAACTTCATCGATTGACTTAACATCCGGCGTTGCAACACGAGTCACTTCTTCTTCAGCGACAACACGGTTGCTTGGTTTGTACTCGTTTGTTGCCATTTCTAAGTTAGCTGCATAGCTAGACTCACTTGAGTAAGCAATGGTATCTTCACCAGAGACTATCCATTTGAGCAATTCTGCCTTGATTTCTTCTTGCGCTTCTGCAGGAATTTCGTCAAATGAGGCAACTGACTTGTCCAAGACAACCCAGCGGTCAAGGTCTGTACGAGCAGATGTAATGGCCATAAATTCTTGGCTATCCTTACCACCCATGGCTCCACCGTCACCAATAATAGCCTTGAAGTCTAAACCACTACGAGTGAAAATACGCTCATAGGCTGCTTTGTACTCATCATAAACACTATCCAAACTATCATAGTTAGCGTGGAAACTATAAGCATCCTTCATGATAAACTCACGTGTACGAAGAAGTCCATTACGTGGGCGTTTTTCATCACGATACTTAGGCTGGATTTGGTAAAGGTTGAGTGGCAATTGCTTGTAAGACTTAACAGAATCACGGACAATAGCTGTAAAGGTTTCTTCGTGTGTTGGACCTAGGATAAAGTCTGATTTTTCACGGTTTTTTAGTTTGTAAAGGTCTTCACCGTAAGTTTCGTAACGACCTGATTCGCGCCACAATTCTGCACTGAGAAGGGCAGGAGCCAACATCTCAACGGCACCAATCTTGTCGAATTCTTGGCGCATGATATTTTTAGCTTTTTCAATCACACGATTAGCAAGTGGTAGGTAAGAATAAACACCTGCAGATACTTGGCGAACATAACCAGCACGCAACATAAGAGCATGGCTGATAACTTGAGCATCGCTTGGCATTTCGCGAAGCGTTGGGATAGGCATTTTACTTTGTTTCATAATATTCCTCGATTATCTAAAAAAGAGTCGCATAATGTCATTCCAGGTCACAGCAATCATCAAGACAACCATGATGACCACTCCGGCCAAGGTGACATAGGTTTCAATTTCTTGTTTCAATGGTTTGCGGCGGATAGCTTCTAGGATATTGAGCACAATCTTACCACCATCCAGAGCTGGAATCGGAATAAGATTAAAAATCCCGATATTGATGGAAATCATTGCCAAGAAGTACAAGACATTCTCAATTCCATTTTTAGCAGCATCACTACTTGCCTTAAAGATGGCAACAGGTCCACCCAACTTGTTCAAATCCGGTTGGAAAATCAGATTTTTCAGTGCTGATAAAATTCGTAGGGCCGAGTCAGCAGCAGTTGTAAAACCACCTACAAACATGGATAGAAAGTCCGACTTAATTCCCGGTTGAACACCTAGAAGGTAACGGCCTTGACTTTCTTCCGGAGTAACAGTGACTTGTTTGTCACTCCCATTTTCAAAAATAGTCACATCCAAAGTCGAGGCCGTCTTACCTTTGGTTTCCGTTTCCACAGCCTGAATCAAACTTTCCCAGTTGCTAATCTCATGTGAGCCAATCTTGGTAATCTGTGCCGTTTCTGATACTCCCACCTTAGCCAAGGCCCCTTGGGGCATGACATGGAACTGGTTGGTATCAACATCTCTGACACCACCCTGCATGAAGATTAAAATCCAGAAAACAACAACCCCTAAGATAAAGTTATTCATAGGACCTGCAAAATTGGTAATCAGTTTGCCCCAGATAGTCGCATTTTGATATTGAACATCTAAAGGTGCAATCCGAACCTCAGTACCATCTGCTTCCACAACCGTTGCATCGTGATCCACTGCAAATGTTTTTTCTTCTTCCAGAACCAATCCTTTGATAAAGAGCTTGTCTTCAAAATCAAACTGGGTCACCTGCATAGGGAGGGCTGTTTGATCCAATTTTTTACCTGAGAGATTGATGCGTTTAACCTTACCATCATCAGCAAGTGTCAAACTAACAGGCGTTCCTGCCTTGATTTCAGTTGTATCATCACCCCAACCGGCCATGCGGACATAGCCACCCAGAGGCAAGATTCGAATGGTATAGGCCGTTCCATCCTTGCCAATGTGAGCAAAAATTTTAGGTCCCATACCGATGGCAAATTCACGTACTAAAATCCCTGATTTCTTGGCAAAGTAGAAGTGCCCGAACTCGTGCACCACTACAATAATCCCGAAAACCAGAATAAAGGTTAAAATTCCGAGCATAGCGTTTCCTCCGTCTTTTGATTAAAAGAGTCCAAATAAGTGCATGATTGGAAATACAAGCAACATACTATCGAAACGATCCAAAACACCACCATGTCCAGGGATAAATTTCCCAGAATCCTTAACACCAAAATGACGTTTGATCGAACTTTCTAGTAAATCACCAAATTGTCCAGCAATGCTAAAGAAAATAGCAAAGACTGACATCTTGTAAATTCCATATGGAAGAGCAACTGTACTGTCAACTATCATAAAGATAATGGTTACTAAAATTGCTCCTAAAATACCACCCAAGGCACCCTCAAGGGTTTTATTAGGCGATACCCTTGGTGCTAACTTTCGTTTCCCATAGTTCATCCCAACAAGATAGGCACCACTGTCTGTCGCCCAGACGATACACAAGGCTAAGAGAGCCTTGTCCAAACCTGCAACACGAGCATCTAGTAAAGCATTAAATCCAAAGCCCACGTAGAAGCTCATAGCAAGAGGGAAAACCGCATCCTCAATCGTATAAGACTTGCTAAAAACGGTCGTTCCTAACATGATTGAAATCAAAACACTATAGGCAACCACATTCCCATCAACTGGCAAAAAAGTCAGGTAATTCTCCAAGGGAATGGTCAATGCAAAGGTTGCAAAGAGGGTCAAGAGGCCCTCCATCGTCATGGTCTCTAGACCTCTCATCTTCAAAAGTTCATGCATGGCTAGCATGGCTATGATTCCGATTGCTATCTGAAGCAAGAGGCCCCCAATCATTAAAATTGGTAGGAAAATAGCCAGGGCAATCCCTGCAAACAAGGTTCTTTTCTGTAAATCCTGGGTCATATTTCCTCCTAAACTCCTCCAAATCGGCGATGACGACGATTATAGGCAAGAATGGCTTCCTGCAAGGCCGCCTCGTCAAAATCAGGCCACAAGGTGTCCGTAAAATAGAGCTCACTATAGGCTCCCTGCCATGGAAGGAAATTGCTCAAACGCAATTCTCCACTAGTACGGATAATCAAGTCTGGGTCTCGTAACTCCTTAGGTAAATGCTGGGTAAAAAGATAATTACCAATCAATTCCTCTGTGATGTCACCTGGGTTGATTTTGGCATCTAAAACATCCTGGGAAATCAACTTAAGCGCCTGTGTAATCTCAGCACGTCCACCATAGTTGAGGGCAAAATTAAGAATCAAACCTGTGTTGTTCTTAGTCAATTCCTCAGCCTTGGTTAAAGCTTCAAAAGTCTGCTTAGGCAGGCGGTCTGTCTCCCCAATCATTTGAATCTTAACATTATTCGCATGTAGTTCTGGAACATAATTATCATAAAACTCTACTGGCAAGTTCATGATAAACTTGACTTCCTGATCTGGACGGGTCCAGTTTTCTGTAGAAAAAGCATAGACCGTAATAACCTTAACGCCTAGTTTGTTAGCTGCCTTGGTCACAGTTTGCAATGCTTCCATGCCCGCCTTATGTCCAAAAACTCGCGGTTGCATACGTTTTTTAGCCCAACGGCCATTGCCATCCATGATGATGCCAATATGAGCAGGGACCTGTGTCGGAACCTCTACTTCCACAGCCTTATCTTTCTTAAAAAATCCAAACATGATCTTATTCCTATTCAAAAATCTATCGTTTCATTATACCATATTTCCCTATTTTCTTCTATCACTAAGCTATTTATACTCTTCGAAANNTGTTTTGAGCAACCTGCGGTTAGCTTCCTAGTTTACACTTTGATTTTCATTGAGTATTATTCTCAGGCACCAAGCCCATTTTTCAAAAAAATAAGCCGCCTGATTGGGCGACTTTATTTTTTATAGGGAGATTATTATGAAAAAGTTTTAGGAGTTTAAGTTAAGGTCTTCTTAACTTATGAACTCAGTATACACTCCCTAGCTTAAAGTTTCCTTAAGAAGTTTTAAAAATCAAATTTTTCCATTTCTCCTGACAATTTTTCTTGGATAAACGTGTTTGATAAAGCTCCATTCGGTCTTCATTTTCTAAGAAATGAGGAGTTGGACGAACTTGAAAATTCAAAATATCCTCGAGTCCGTAAGGAGTAAAGAGTTCTAAAGTAGAATCTTCATTCAAGCGCAGTCCAACAGCCGTACATCGTTCTGGATACTTACTCATGGCATCACAAGAGCTGCTATAGGGAGCAGTATGAGGACTGTGCTGATGCATACAGACCTGATTTTTCAATTCCCACTAGTACTGAGGAAAATCCTCTCTCAACTTTTTCTCTAGAGACAAGGTTTCCTCATAAGAAATATCTGGATCAAAGAAAATTACATCTACATCTGTTTCACAGTCAAAAGGGGACTTGTCTGACAAGAGATTCCAGATAAAATTTCTGACAGAACCTGCTGCCAACCAAGAATCTTTCAAACCAAGGTTTCGGATAATAGTCAGAATAGCCATCATATCCCGATTTTCTCTGAAAACTTCCAGAATTTCTTGCTTATTTTTCACTGTATTCATAACCTAAGTGCTCATATGCCTTAGCAGTCGCCACTCGTCCAGAACGTGTCCGCATGATAAAACCTTTTTGAATCAAGTAAGGCTCATACATGTCTTCCACCGTCTCTCGCTCCTCTGCAATGTTAACAGAAAGAGTTCCTAATCCAACAGGGCCACCACCGTACATCTCAATCATGGTCCGAAGGATTTTCTGGTCCACATAGTCCAGACCTTCATGGTCAACATCCAGCATGGTCAAAGCCTTATCCGTAATAAGATCATCGATAACCCCATCCCCCATTATCTGGGCAAAATCGCGCACGCGCTTGAGGAGACGATTGGCAATACGAGGGGTCCCACGACTACGTAGGGCCAACTCAGATGCTGCCTCATGAGTGATTTCCATCTCAAAAATATCTGCCGTCCGCTCAACAATTTCCGTCAAATCAACATGAGCATAATACTCCATATGACCTGTAATCCCAAAACGTGCCCGTAGCGGATTTGAGAGCATACCAGCCCGAGTCGTCGCCCCAATCAAGGTAAAAGGTGGCAACTCCAAATGAACGCTGCGACTGCCTTCACCAGCACCAATCATGATATCAATGTAGAAGTCCTCCATGGCACTATAAAGCACCTCTTCCACAGACATGGGCAAGCGATGAATCTCATCAATAAAAAGGACATCCCCAGGCTCCAAGTCATTCAAAATCGCTACCAGATCACCGGCTTTTTCAATGACAGGCCCAGACGTTTGCTTGAGATTGACACCTAGTTCGTTGGCAATAACAAAAGCCATGGTCGTTTTTCCCAAGCCTGGAGGGCCAAATAAGAGCACATGATCCAGCGCTTCATCCCGCATTTTGGCAGCTTCGATAAAGATTTGGAGCTGGTTCTTGACCTTATCCTGTCCGATATATTCACGTAAATACTGAGGACGGAGCGTGCGTTCTACTAACTCCTCATCCCCCATTATCTCATTATCTAAAATTCTACTCATGGCTCTATTATATCAAAAAACCAAGCCACAAACAAAAAAGCCACTGGATTGTGACTCCCGAGTCTAGCACTTATGTGGTATAATATTGTTCGGAACTTCTACACCGCCTACGAAAGGAGGTGAGATAGCCCATGATGGAATTAGTACTCAAAACTATCATCGGACCAATTGTGGTCAGTGTCGTTCTTCGTATAGTCGATAAATGGCTAAACAAGGACAAATAGTGTCAAAAAAGACCTCAAGCTTATTTGGTCGTGAGCTTGGGGTCTTTTCTAGCCTATGATATAGAGCTAGTACTCAATTCCTTTTTATTATCCCATAGTTCACGAATTTTGTCAAAGGTTTATATCCTCATCCATTCAGCTTCTCCAACTTTAGAATCTGTCCAATAAAGTTTATAAGATTTAGAGAAAGCTATTGAAAAATGATATTTAGAAAACTTCCGAAAAGCCTGAAATAGAGCAAAAAAACTCCACCAGTTCCGGTGGAGTTAAGGGAGATTATGATGAAAAAGAAAAGTTTAGGATTTTATTAAATAAAGTTAGGAGGTCTTTATTTAATGACTATATAATACTAGACTAGCCTTAAATTTTGCTTAAGCAAAAACAAGTTTTATTATTTTTCTCTGTTGATCCAAGTCATCCCTATACAATTATAGGTGGATAAGGCTTCAAAATCCAATTTGCACCATTTTCTCCACTTCAACATAATTCCTAGATTACTAATTTTTTAAAACCATAACATAAAAACAAATGTAAAGAATAAGAAAAAATGCATAACATCTACTAAAAAATAGACATTTTGCATTTTTAATTCAGACTAATCTAGACTAATTTTTCCTCTTTGAGTTCCAAAAACACCTGTTTGTACTTGTAACTGTAAGCCTGAAGCATCTGCAGTCTCCGTATTCACATCAAATACCACATTTCCTGTGATACTATTTTCAGGGTTTAATTCTGACAAAAAGAATTTTGCTTCCTGATTTGCATAGATACCAGCTGTACTATCAGTTGAGTACTCTGTATCATCTTTTAAAAGCTTAAAGAAATCATCCGTAACAGTTATAGATTTTTTACCATTATTTTTTACCGTCACATTCAGAATTAAATAAATACCATTTGCGTTTTTGCCAAATTCTCCTCCAACATTTTGAGACAGAGATTTTGAATTCACGATATATTCAACATCTCCAACTTTAACAACTTCTCCGATTTTATTCTCTGCCTTAGCTTTTGTCTCCTCTTCCTTATTTTTATTTTTTTCTGTTGCCTTTGTTTGAGCAGTTTCTTCTGATGCTGCTGTTTGCGTACTTGAACTAGATGCAACTTCCTGCTTAGTGGAGTTACTTCCACTTCCACCTTTAACTACACCAAATACAACAATAATAACAATCAATATGAACCACCATTTTTTATAAAAAGGTGTTTTTTTCACATATACATTCCCATTTTCATCTTTGATTTTCTTAGCCATAAGAAATCTCCTTTAATCTTTTTCAACTATTATATTATATTTCCTAAAAAAAAAAAGCATTTTTGAGGGTAATTTTAATTTTTTTAAATAAATGCGATTTAAAAAGTTTCAATCACTGAGCCTAGCTAAACAATTTCAACTAACAAAATTATCTCAAAAGAACTTTGCCATTTCAATTTTTCTAAAATATAGCACTCTAAGACAAATGAGGTGATTCTTGTTCATACTCAATTGTCTGAGCGTCTGCCTTCTTGGGATGTTCAGGTCGAGGAGTGACCGTTCGCCAACCATGGCATTTCAGGAGATAATAGCAACCATCACGTGTAGAAGTGCGACTAATCTCTTTTTG
>NZ_VMMS01000029.1:52402-109824 GCF_013277315.1 Streptococcus sp. 2106 | reverse complement strand
CGAAGTCAGTAACATATACATACGGCAAGGCGAAGCTGACGTGGTTTGAAGAGATTTTCGAAGAGTATTAGAATTATAAAAAACGCATAATATCAGATGTAGAAAATTTGATATTATGCGTTTTATCATGAAAAGATTTTCTAAATCATCTCCTCAAATTGATTTTTTCACAGTCTAAAATAATTGATAGATAAACTATGAATTGGAGTTATTCTGACTCCTTACGAAAGCTAAATAATCCAGCAGTTAGAGTTAACATTCCAAATAGGGTAGCGAGAATTGAGTGATTTTCTCCAGTATTTGGCAAAGTCTTAGCTACTTGTTTCGAAATAGTTTCAGTCTTAGTTGCTAACGACTCAGCTTGAGTTTTTGTACTACTTGCGTCATTTCCTTTTTGTTCAGTATTACTACTATTTACAACTGGAACAGGAGTTGTACTACCTCCGTTATCACGGCTTGCGGCAACTTTGAAAGTCATAGCATAGATACTAAAGTGATTGGTTTCAAAAGTAACCTTATCTGTATCTTGTTTGAACTTCAATGCCTGTAAAGTACCATCTGGAGCAACATAGTAAACATTTTCAACTGGCTTATCGGCAGAAAGACTTACTAGAACCATGCCATTTGGCTGGATAGCTTTACCATTCGCGTCATATAGATGAATGTCAAAGGCCTTGTAGTCTTTTGATTCAAGTGAAGTCGGCTTGGTTTCTTCTACCTTGATATAGCTGACATTTTTGAGTGTTGCTTCTGAACCATGCACTTGAACGCTTCCAGCTTTGTTCGAAAGAACACGAGTATTGTTTGGGATGGCTGGATTAAGCGTAGGCGTTACGGGAGTTGTCGGTGTTATTGGAGCAACTGGATTCACAGGTTGTTCAGTTGGTTTCTCTGGCTTAGCAGGTTGTGGTTGATCTGGAACAGCTGGTGCAACTGGTTTTGGTGTGTCAGGAACTACAGGTTTCTCACTTGGCTTCTCAGTTGGTTCCACTGGCTTAGCAGGTTGTGGTTGATCAACTGGAACAGTAGGAACACTTGGTTGCTTGTCTGGCTTAGGTTGTTCACTTGGCTTAACTTCAGGTTTTACTTGCTCAGCTGGTTTTTCAGCAGGGTTCTTAAACAAGAAAACGTAAGTATCGTAGGTTTCACCAAATAGATTGTATGAATGAGTTTTAGTTTTCTCATCATAGCGATTTGTTTCTTCACTTGGGAATCCTGGATAATAGAGTTCTTCCAGTTTTCTATCCTTAGTTAATGTATAAACCTGAATATCTTCTTTCTTCTCTTTTGATTTGATAGTTAAAGAGATGCCACCACCTTGGAGAGTTCGATTTGTTCCGTAAGTTGGATTTCCATTTTTATTAGGAACTTCATAGAAGATTGTATAAGCTTCGTAGTTCATTCCTTCCAACTCTGGAACTTTTACTCGAACAAGAGCAGGTTTAAACCTACTGTCCATATCTCCAAATCCGCTACCTTTAAATTTTATCTCTTTACCGTTTTCGAACATCGGATTATTGAAATTCGAATTAAAAGTATTTACTTTTATATGAGATCCTGCATGAAGCAAGTCTGGTTCAGCTGTCCACCAACCGTAAGAGGTTTTTTCTACATTTTCAGCAGGAAGTGGAGCAGCAAGGTCGTTTGTTGTTAGAGTAGGGCGACCTGTTCCGTTATTAAACCAACGTTTTGGCTGGTTGGTTCTATAAGGAACCTTTGGCAATCCAGCATTTTCAGCTGGTTCCACTGGTTTAGTAGGCTGTGGTTGCTCTGCAGGCTTAACCTCTGGTTGAGGGTTTTCTGCTGGTTTTGGAGATGGAACGGGTGTTTCAGCTGGTTTATTTTCAACCGGCTTGTTCTCAGCTGGTTTCGGCTGCACAGTTGGTTCAACTGTCTCCGCTGGTTTCGAAATTTCAGCAGGTTTTTCCGTTTCCGCTGGTTGCGGATCTTTCGGTTTTTCTTCTACTGGTTTATTTTTAGTGTAAACAAAATAGTAGCGAAAAAGATTATCTCCTTTACCATTTTTGTAGCCAGAACCACGCAAAGCATAAGCTGCATCATAACTGACTCTGACAACTTTTGGATCCGGGTCGATATCTGGATGGTCTACAGTTGATTTTACGACGTGGCTAAAAGTGTAGCCAGGAATTTTTTCTGCTGTTAGTATTCCATCTGCGCTATCTTTGTCATGTACGTTCCATGTAGAGCTAACTTCTGCTTGTTTTGGACTATCAATTCTTGATTCAGTAGTGTATCCATGTTTTTGGACAAGATCAGCATCTAAGAAATCTGCTTGGATTTCATATTTTCGAACGCTTATATCTGAGAATGCTGGCACTGCTCCAGGAGGTGCTCCTGGGATTGGTTTATGGAGCAGTTCATCTATATCAACTCCGTCAGCAGCCCAAAGCTCCTTGTTAGCCTCAGCTATCAGTTTATTGTACTCTTCTTGAGTCTTAGCTGCTCCTTTCTTATAGGCTAAATCCTCTGCTACCATCTTCTTCATCTCTTCAGAATCTGTTATAGGTTGTTCTGGCTCAGGTGTTATGATTGGCAGGCCTGGCTCAGGTAGCTGATTGGTTGGATCGACGTTGTATTTTTTCTCGATCTCAGCATTTTTCTTGTCCTCTGCGATAGCCTCATCTGTTCCGTTTGCGAGAATGTTGCCCTCGGTCGAAGGTTTTTCGACAGGCGCGGGCTCTTCTACCGGCTTTTCAGCAGGTTTTGAAACTTCTTTGCCTGGCTTTGGCTTAGCGATTGGGTCGAGCATACTGAAATCAACCCAGCTACCATTAGGTTTTGGTGCAGGTGTTGGTTGAGCAACATTAGGTTTAGCAGCAACATTTGGCTGCGGCGCAACGTTTTCCTCGGCACGCACCAAAGTTGGCACGGCAGCACTAAGAGTTACAGCAGAGAAAGTGACAATACCTAGTTTAGTTAGTTTATTCATAATTTTTCCTCCTTGGGAATGTAAAATTGCCTTTTTAGGCTTATAAAATAACAAAATCAACTTCCTTTCAAGACCACAAAAGCAAAATTTTGAGCCAACTCATTCTCTAAACATTTAATGTTCTTGATAGAAGCCTTAAATGAACCTTTATCCATTAACTGAACAATACAGCTATTACACTATTACATATCTTAATAATTTTTCAATTTTTTGTTACCATAAGCTCGCTAACTACTTTAGAGATAGGGAACTAAGTGTATCGCGTAACGACCGTTAAACGATACACAAAAAATACCAGTCTAATACAGGTTAAAAACACTGTTAAACTCGTATTTTTTAAATATTCATATTGTTGTTTTGACTGTTTCATCAAACGGTCGTTAATCGAAACAAATTTACAGCTTCATTCTACCATTTTTCCCTATTTTTAGCAATGATTTTCCGTTTTTTTTTGACGATTGTTCGCCACTTTATTGCGTTCTAACACTTTATATAGGGTTGATGTAGAAATTTGTTCAGCTTTTGCAATATTACGTATGCTTATATTTGAATGTAGATATTTGTTAAGTATCCGCTCCTCCTTTTCTTTTGAAATCCGTTTTGCTCCTAATCTAACACCATTTTCCTTAGCTTTTCGAAGTCCTTCTTTTGTGCGAAACCTCAGATTTTCCAGCTCATTTTCTGCCACAAAGCCTAAAATAACGCAAAGTAACCTGCCAATAAGAGAGTCTGTTTCTAGTTTTTCATGCAAACTGACTAGCTGAATATGATATTCATTAAATTGTTCAATAAGTTCTAGTAGCTTAAACATAGATCGAGTCAGTCTATCTAACTTATAGATAGTGAAAGTAACCTGCTTGCCATCTTTCGAAAAGTCAGAGGCCAGTTTTAAGGCTTTTGTAAGTTCAGGACGAGTGTTATTTGCACCAGATTCCTTTTCTATAAAAAGTTTATCGCAATGTTTGAGAGCTTCGATTTGCACTTTCAATCCTAGGTCTTGCTTATGAGTAGATACACGGGCGTAGCCTATGTTGATAGTCTTTTGAGACATAAAAATCCTCCTGTTATCTTGATACAGAGGGATATTTTACTATGAATTTTAAAATAAGAAAAGACTTCAATTTCATAATCCCTATGAACTACACCCCAAAAGCTAGATTATTCTATCTAACTTTTTAGGGTGTACATAGATAGGGAAGGTGTAATTATAGGAGTTTTACTTGTCTCTTTGTATTACCAAATAATCACGCGCTCTTCTGGTGAACGCCACATACCGTCTCCTTCTTTGACATCATAGGTTGTAAAGAAATCATCGAAGTTTGGCACTTGTACATTGACACGAAGTTTGGCTGGCGCGTGCACATCGACACTAGCCAAAAGTTTCATAAATTCTGGACGACCTTTCATGCGCCAGATGCGACCGAAGTTGTAGAAGAACTCTTCTGCTGAGAAGTCTGCTTCTCTCTTAGCTGCTTCAAGCGCTGCTGCGATTCCTCCCAAGTCAGCCACGTTTTCTGACACAGTCAATTTACCGTTAATGGTTGCTCCATAAGAATCCTGTCCATCAAATTGGTCAATAACTTTTTGTGTTTTCTCCTTGAAGGCAGCATAGTCGCTCTCTGTCCACCAATCCTTGAGGCTACCATTTTCATCAAAGGAAGCTCCGTTGGTATCAAAGGCGTGGGAAATTTCATGGGCAATAACCGCCCCGATACCCCCGTAGTTAGCAGAAGATGACTGATGCAAGTCATAGAAAGGAGCTTGTAAAATGGCCGCGGGGAAGACAATTAGGTTCTTCTGTGGATTGTAGTAAGCATTGACCATATGAGCAGGCATGCCCCATTCTTTGTAGTCTACAGGTTGGTTCCACTTGCTCCAACTGTGCTTGATTTCCACACGCGCAAAAGCTAGAGCATTGTCAAAAAGACTAGCCGTTTCATCCACTACCTTGTCCTTATAGCGTTCTGGCAATTCTTCTGGGTAACCGATGTAAGGCTTGATAACATTGAGTTTGACGATGGCCTTGTCACGAGTTTCGGGAGTCAGCCAGTCATTTTTAGCCAAGCGTTCCTTATAGACATCAATCATAGTTGCTACTTTTTTCTCTACGTCTGCCTTAGCTTCTGGAGAGAATTTTTCATGGGCATACCAAAGACCTAAGGCTTGTTTGAAAGGACCTTGGGCTAGTTGATAAGCTGCCTTGACCTTGTCTTTAGCTTGTGGAATTCCTGAAAGCGCACGGCTATAGGCACCTGACAAGACACGGATTTCTTCTGTTAAATAGCTGGTTGAGAGATTCACAACACTTAAAATTAAGGTTGCCTTGAGGAGAGGCCAAGCCTCTTCACTATAGAATTGGTCTGCTGCTTGCCAGAAACGTTCTTCGTCTACAATAACCTTGTCTGGTACTTGTCCAAGAACAGCTTGGAAAAAGTCATCCAAAGGTAGGGCAGGCGCAAATTTCTTGAAATCTTCGTAAGAATATGGATGGTAAAGCTTGGCATATTCTGAACCTTCTTCATTAGAGAGCACCACTGCCGCAACTCGGCGGTCCAATTCAAGTCTTTTTTCTAGCAAGTCTTCAATTTCTTCATCAGAGAAATCATAAGCCTTGAGGAGATTTGCGCTGCTTTCTTTCCAAAGAGTCAAGAGCTCTTCGCGCTGAGGATGCTCTTCTGCATAGTAGGTCGTATCTGGCAAGATTGTGCTTGGAGCGCTAGCCCATAGAACATTGATTCTAGCATCCATAAAGTCTGGCGATACACCAAAAGGAAGGAAGTTTGGTTTTCCTGCAAGCTCAAACTCTGCTAGTTTAGCTGTAAAATCCGCAAAAGTCTCCAATTCTTGGAATTCTTTAAGGAGTGGTAAGACAGGTGTGATACCGTCAGCTTCTCTCTTGTCAAAATCACGAACTAGGCGGTGGTATTTGACAAAGTTTGCCAAGATAGCATCCTCAGGCACCTCTTCTCCTGCCAACCACTTGTCTGTTGTCGCCAGCATCAGGTCTTCAATTTCCTGGTCTAAATCAACAAAACCTCCCGTTTGAGATTTATCTGCTGGGATTTCAGCTGTCTGTTGCCATTCTCCATTGATAGCATCATAAAAATCATCTTGATAACGTGTCATCTTGTTCTCGCTTTCATTTGTATTTGTATTTGTTTTTATCTTAACAAAAATCACTAGGGAATGCAATTAAAAATGAACTTTCCTTTTCTATCATTTTTCAGTTATTATTTCAATTTTTTAAAAATTCACAAAAAAATTAATTGTCTGAAAAATGAATTGACAAAAAATATATAAAATGATAAAATTCTATCTATCTCATAGCTTTGCTACTTGAAATTTAAATATTAGGAGGTAGATTTTATGCTTAAGCAAAAACGTGTTCATTCTGTAAGTATTACAGGAATCGCAGTAGAAGGATAGTAATACTTTCTTCACCGAGGCTGGTAACTAGACTTTCTCTAGTTACCTTTTCTTTTAATTGATATAAGGAGATATAATGGATCTACTAAAAGCTCGTCCAAAACTAAAAAAGGCTTACCCAGTAGTATATAAAGACGGATCGGTCTATATAGGTGGGGTTGGAGAAATTACAGAATATGAAGACCCTAGCGGAGCTATTGAATACATGCTCAAAAAAATGGATGGAATTAATACCGTCGAAAAAATCATAAGAGAAGTTTCAGAAACCTACAGTGAACTATCACCATCTGATGTAATGGAAGCTATTGATGAAATCAGTAAAGAACGATTTATCGAGGATTTAAATCTTACTGGTTCTAAAATATTATCCAAGTATGAATTAGAACGTTATCACAGAAACATCAACTTTTTTTCATCTTACGCAACTTTAAGTGAAAATAAATATATTTCTCAAAAAAAATTAATTGATTCAAAAATTGGAATTATTGGATTAGGCGGATTAGGCTCTCACATTATATATGACTTAGCTGGCTTAGGTATAGGAGAAATAAAAGCTGTTGAATTTGATGTCGTTGATATATCTAATTTAAATAGACAAATTTTATATAACTTTGATGATATAGGAAAGAGTAAAGCAAGTATAGCAAAACAACGCATCTATGAATTTAATCCTCAAATAAAATTTACTGTTGATGAAAAGAAAATCAATTCATCTGAAGATGTTGTTGAATCATTCCGAGGATTCGACTGCTTAATACTAGTTGCGGATAGACCTAAAATCAAACTAGCAAGATGGGTAAATGAAGCTATAGTAAAGCTGAATATTCCTTTATTTTGTGCAGGTTTAGAAGCGCAATGAGCCCTGCAATATACTATTATCCCCAAAATATCTGGATGCATAGATTGTTGGAGAAATACTATCCAAAAAGAACACCCTATTTCTCACCTAATCCTTGAAGAAAGAACTCGTTTAAATTTAGTTGGTGACAATACTGCCATAGCTCCTCTAGTATCTGTAGCAACTGGTATCATTTGTTCAGAAGTTACAAAATATATCACTGGTATCGGTGAATTAACTACTGTAGGCCAATTAAAATCTATAGATATGAATACAATGACTACAAAAATAGCCGAGCATTGGCATATAGATCCCAATTGTATAACCTGTCGTGGAGGTAATATTATTGAATAGAAATTACAAAATATTGTGGCTAACATTTCTTGTATCCAACTTTGGTGATTGGCTAAGAAAATTAGCTCTACCTTTGCTAGTATTTGAGAAAACAGGATCTCCATTTCATATGGCTACTCTATACGGTATTTCATTTTTACCATGGATTTTATTTTCTCTAGTAGGAGGTATATTAGCAGATAAATTCAAAAAAGTATATATCATCTCAATATGTCATTTAATCTCATTAATCATTCTAAGTTTGCTAATAATATCTTTTAAAAATGATAATATACTCTTACTCTTAATTTATATTTTAACCTTCCTGCTCTCTTCTACAGAGCCATTAGTCCACCCAGCATTTCAAAGCTTGTTACCACAGATTGTGACAGACAATCAGCTATCAAAAGCCAATTCAGGAATCCAACTTATTGACAATACATTAAATCTTATTGGTCCTATGATTAGTGGATCTGTTCTATTACTTATTAATCCAGCTAAAGTTTTATGGGTCAATGCTCTTACCTTTTTAATTGCCAGCCTATTAATTCTCTTCATAAAAACTCCAGAAAATACACTAGTAAATATCTCTAAAAAAGAGAGTCTTTCTAAAACAATATCTATTGGTTTGCACTATGTAAAAAATGATAAAATCATCCTAAGTGGAGCTATTCTTTTTTTTGGAACAAACTTTGCCATTCATATATTTCAGGCCAACTTAGTTTACTATATTACAGATGTTCTAGGCTATACCTCCTTTCACTATGGATTAATACTCTCAATAGCTGGTGTAGGAGCTATATTAGGTGCTATTCTTGCCCCTGAATTAATTAAAAAGTTTAGATATGGAAAAATCCTCTCCATCAGTACAATGCTAGCTGGTCTATCTACTATGTTGCTATCAATTAACACAAACTATATATATATGGGAGTATTTTTAGGTTTGAGTAATATGTTTGGCAATATCAATGCCATTACATATTTTACGTTACGACAAAAAGTTGTCAAAAAAGAAATGTTGGGACGTGTTGTTAGTATTACTAGAATGATCTCATTTGCTTCTATCCCCTTAGGAGCATACCTTGGAGGGATACTTGTTTCACATAACTTAACTATCATAAGTATTCTAATATTAGCAGGTACTATAAGATTTCTTGCAGGGGGATTTAGTTACTTTAGTCCATTAACCAAAAGTAAAAACTATTGATGTTTAAAGTGTGATATACTTATTCAAAATAATTCATCAAAGAATCGCTCATACTCAACAAAAATCAAAGGGTAAACTAAGGGGTTATCCATGGATAGATTAAAACACTTTTTGAAGTACAGATAGTAAATCTAATTAAAGAATCTTTAAAATCATAAAAACGCATAATATCAGGTGTATAAACCTTGAGATTATGCGTTTTATTAGACCTCCTACTAAATATATAGCAAAATAGAGTTAGTTGGAGCTGGAGTAGTACAATGCTGCTTCTAAGGCATTTTTATAATTTACTTTGAATTTCTAACAATGTTTTAAAAAACTCGGTGGACTATTCCAAATTCAATCCACTATATATTGATTCCCTTGTGTGATGTGTAAAGATTTTTTAATGACTTATTTTAATTTTTTCAAAAATTAACTTGACTTAATTTTTTTTTTAAGGTATATTAAGAGTAAGGAGGAATACAAGTTTATGATACGTATCGAAAACCTCAGTGTCTCCTACAAAGAAACGTTGGCACTTAAGGATATTTCACTAGTGCTCCAAGGACCAACAATTATCGGAATCATTGGTCCAAACGGCGCTGGAAAATCAACATTATTAAAAGGTATGCTGGGAATTATCCCACATCAAGGTCAGGCATTTCTCGATGACAAGGAAGTTAAAAAATCCTTACACCGAATTGCCTATGTCGAACAAAAAATCAATATCGACTACAACTTTCCCATCAAGGTCAAGGAATGTGTCTCGCTAGGACTATTTCCTTCTATTCCTCTCTTTCGCAGTTTAAATGCTAAACATTGGAAAAAAGTAGAGGAAGCCCTTGAAATCGTCGGCCTAGCTGACTACGCTGAACGTCAAATCAGTCAACTGTCTGGAGGTCAATTCCAGCGGGTCTTGATTGCCAGATGTTTGGTGCAGGAAGCCGATTATATCCTCTTGGATGAACCCTTTGTTGGGATTGACTCTGTCAGTGAGGAAATCATCATGAATACGCTGAGAGATTTGAAAAAAGCTGGTAAGACGGTTCTCATCGTTCACCACGACCTCAGCAAGGTTTCCCACTACTTCGATCAAGTCTTACTTGTCAATCGAGAAGTGATCGCCTTTGGTCCAACCAAAGAAACCTTTACCGAAGCCAATCTCAAAGAAGCTTACGGTAATCGACTCTTTTTCAATGGAGGTGACCTATGATTGCAGAATTTATCGATGGATTGCAAAAATTCCATTTCCTACAAAATGCCTTGATAACAGCTATTGTCGTCGGGGTCGTAGCTGGAGCTGTGGGATGTTTCATCATTCTACGTGGGATGTCACTCATGGGAGATGCTATTTCACATGCTGTCTTACCAGGTGTAGCCCTCTCCTTCATCTTGGGCCTTGACTTCTTTATCGGAGCCATTGTCTTTGGATTGCTAGCTGCCATCATCATTACCTACATCAAGGGGAACTCGATTATCAAAAGCGATACCGCCATCGGCATTACCTTTTCTTCTTTCTTAGCCCTCGGTATCATCTTGATTAGTGTCGCTAAAAGTTCAACTGACCTTTTCCATATCCTTTTTGGTAATATTCTAGCCGTCCAAGATACGGATATGTTTATCACTATGGGCGTAGGGGCGGTCATTCTCTTGTTAATCTGGATTTTCTTCAAGCAACTCTTGATAACTTCCTTTGATGAACTTCTGGCTAAAGCCATGGGAATGCCTGTCAATTTCTATCACTACCTCCTCATGATACTCCTGACTCTCGTGTCTGTGACAGCCATGCAAAGTGTTGGAACTATCCTGATTGTAGCCATGCTGATTACCCCAGCTGCAACTGCTTATCTGTATGCTAATAGCCTGAAAAGTATGATTTTCCTTTCCTCAACCTTTGGAGCTACTGCTTCAGTTTTGGGACTCTTTATCGGTTATAGCTTTAACGTTGCGGCAGGTTCTAGTATCGTGCTCACAGCTGCTAGTTTCTTTCTCATTAGCTTCTTTATCGCTCCAAAACAACGATATTTGAAACTAAAAAATAAACATTTGTTAAAATAAGGGGCAAAACCCCAATAAATTGGAGGATCTAATGAAAAAATTAGGTACATTACTCGTTCTCTTTCTTTCCGTCATCGCTCTTGTAGCATGTACTAGTGGAAAAAAAGATGCAGCTTCTGGTCAAAAACTAAAAGTTGTTGCTACAAACTCAATCATCGCTGATATTACTAAAAATATTGCTGGTGATAAGATTGATCTTCACAGTATCGTTCCTGTTGGTCAAGACCCACACGAATACGAACCACTTCCTGAAGACGTTAAGAAAACTTCTGAGGCTGACCTCATTTTCTATAACGGTATCAACCTTGAAACAGGTGGCAATGCTTGGTTTACAAAATTGGTAGAAAATGCTAAGAAAACTGAAAACAAAGACTACTTTGCAGTCAGCGAAGGCGTTGATGTTATCTACCTTGAAGGCCAAAACGAAAAAGGTAAAGAAGACCCACACGCTTGGCTTAACCTTGAAAACGGTATGATTTTTGCTAAAAACATCGCAAAACAATTGAGCGCTAAAGACCCTAGCAACAAGGAATTCTACGAAAAAAATCTCAAAGAATATACTGATAAGCTAGACAAACTTGACAAGGAAGCTAAGGAGAAATTTAACAACATCCCTGCTGAGAAAAAACTCATTGTAACCAGCGAAGGATGCTTCAAATACTTCTCTAAAGCCTACGGTGTCCCAAGTGCCTACATCTGGGAAATCAATACTGAAGAAGAAGGAACTCCTGAACAAATCAAGACCTTGGTTGAAAAACTTCGCCAAACAAAAGTTCCATCACTCTTTGTAGAATCTAGTGTGGATGACCGTCCAATGAAAACTGTTTCTCAAGACACAAACATCCCAATCTACGCACAAATCTTTACTGACTCTATCGCAGAACAAGGTAAAGAAGGCGACAGCTACTACAACATGATGAAATACAACCTTGACAAGATTGCTGAAGGATTGGCAAAATAATCTAGATATTAGTTTATCTATTACTAGGTTCTTGTCTCTCTTTACATTACTTCTAATACTAGCTTTGTTAGTTCTATCTCTAGCTACAAAACAGCGTTTATAAGAATAAAGATTTCTTAAATCAGTACGAACGAAGTGAGTTTTTACCAGATATTTCTCACTGTAGTGGTATCCTAGATAAGAACTTTGATCTTATCTAGGACGGAATTTTTGAGCCCTAGGGCTCAAAAATTAGGGATGAAGTTCCGAAGGAAGTTGCTCCCGTCCGCACTACCTTCGAGAAATATCAAATAGATAAAAAATCTGAAAAACGTCATTCTCACATGAGCTGGCGTTTTTTCTATGCCCACATTTCCGGTCAAATCATTGGAAAATTCCGACTGTTTCAGCTAAAATGGAAGAAAAAAGATTGGAGTATCTTATGGTAACTTTTCTCGGAAATCCTGTGAGCTTTACAGGTAAACAACTACAAGTCGGCGACAAGGCGCTTGATTTTTCTCTCACTACAACAGACCTTTCTAAAAAATCTCTGGCTGATTTTGATGGCAAGAAAAAAGTCTTGAGTGTCGTGCCTTCTATCGATACAGGCATCTGCTCAACTCAAACGCGTCGCTTTAATGAAGAACTGGCTGGACTGGACAATACGGTTGTCTTGACTGTTTCCATGGACCTGCCTTTTGCTCAGAAACGTTGGTGCGGTGCTGAAGGCATTGAAAATGCCATCATGCTTTCAGACTATTTCGACCATTCTTTTGGACGTGATTATGCCCTCTTAATCAATGAGTGGCACCTATTGGCACGCGCAGTCTTTGTCCTCGATACTGACAACACTATTCGCTATGTTGAATACGTGGACAATATCAACTCTGAGCCAAACTTCGAAGCCGCAATTGCAGCTGCCAAAGCCCTATAGAAAAAATCCTCTGTCACAAAGAGTTCTCTTTGAAACGGAGGATTTTTGAATATTAGTAAGTAGAAGTTCAATCAGCTAAAAATAACTACCTTACTCTACAGATTTCAGAGCTTCTAACATATCAACCTTTCTCAGATGATAATTGACAAAGAAACCAAGTAAGGTCAAAATGATGCTTACTGCTGCCACTGGGATTACATATACTTCCCAGCCTACCTGTGGATAAAAGAGAATAGTCGCAGGCGAAATCATTTGAATCAAAAATTGGTGTAAATAGAAACCAGCTACCAGACCAAGTACGATTCCAACAAGGGACAGCACAATCGTCTCACGATAAATGTAGAGGGTGACTTCATTATTATGAAAGCCGAGAACCTTGATAGTGGAGAGTTCACGGATTCTCTCAGCCACATTGATATTGGTCAGATTGTAGAGGATAACAATAGCCAATAGAACCGACACGATGACCAAGATAGTCATGGTCTGATTGAGTGAGCTAGCAACGGAGTCAAAGAGGCGAATGGCTGAAGCATTCTGGACGACGCTGGACACCGCAGCTTGATTCATAAGTAAGCCGGCCTGTCTTTCGATACTAGTAGCACTGGTATCCCTTAACGAGACCAAATAAGTGTTGGATTGGGGTAACTGTCCGTAAGTTTGCTCATAGTCAGTCTGACTCATATAAATAAAATGACCAACGTAGTTCTCAGCAATGGCAGCGACCTTTAGCTCCTTACCTTCAATTTCTAGGTTCTCCCCAACCTTGACACCTGCCAGCTGGGCGAGTTTAGCTGTAATAACGACGCCATCTTTTAATATCAGCTCCTGCTGATGATGTTGCAGATGGATAAAGGGCGTCAAATCTTCCTTATCTGTCATCATAAGGGTAATAGTCTGAAGACCTGCCTTACCTTTGAAATCCTTGTCTAGCGTTTTAGAATAGATTTTTTGGTAAGCATGGATATCTTGCCCTTTCAACACTTCTTCCAACTCTGCCTTGTCTTGATTGGTCGCACTAGGATTTTCAGAGACAATCATTTGATACTGTTGGATTTGTTGAAACTGTCTAGACGGAACTCCTGCTACAGAGGATTGAATTCCCAAACCTGCAAAAAGCAGAGCGACTGAACCTGCCACACCAAAGATCGTCATCAACATCCGCTGTTTATAACGGAAGATATTACGGGCTGTTACCTTATGGGTAAAACTGAGACGACGCCAGATAAAACCGATGCGCTCCAGTAAGATTTTAGCTCCTTTGACAGGTGGTTTAGGCAGTAGAAGCTGGGCTGCTTCGGCATGAAGTTCCCTCCAAGCCACCAGATAGGCTGGTAACACACTCGCCAACCAACTCAAGACAAGAGCTAGTAAGCTATAGATCCAATAGAACTGAATCTGGGTTTCTCCCACCACCATGCCTTTTGTAATGACACTTGAAATTACACTGGCTAGCAAATAATGACCAAGTATACTACCTAGAGCCGTTCCGACAGTCCCAGCTACTAGTCCATAAAGGAGAAACTTGGTGATAATATCCTTACTGCGATAGCCCAAGGCCTTAAAAATCCCTGCATGAGTTCGCTCTTCATCCACAAAACGAGTCATAGTTGTAAAGGTCACCATAGCTGCTACGGCATAAAGAACCACAGGAAAGATATTGCCCACTGCTCGAATACTGGATGAAGCATTGCTATACATGAGATAGCCCTGACCACCTGGCATGTTCTGACGATTATATACTTGATACTTGGGCTCCGCCAAGTCATCCAAGACTTGCTGATGTTTTTCTAAGTGTTCCTTTTCTTGGGCTAGATTTTGTTCGGCCTGCTTTAGTCTATCCTCTTCCTTGCTCAATTCCTGCTTGGCTTGGGTAAATTGAGCACTAGCCTGGTCTCTTTGAGCTTGAGGAAGCAAGGCTAGTTGACTTTCCTGAGTCTGTAAACGAGCTTGAGCAGCTGCTAAACGACGCTTACCTTCCTGCAAATTAGTCTCAGCCTTATTAAGGGTCTCTTGCCCCTTATCGAGAGACTCTTGTCCTTCTTTTTTCAAGAGTTGCAGACGTGCCTTACCATTATCTGACAAAGCTTGTTCAAGGTCTTCCTGATGTTGCTTGGATTTTTCTTCATAAGCTGCTGAAAAAGCATTTAAACCTGACAAATCTTGATATTTTAAGCGTGCTATATTGTAAACTTTCTGATCAAACTGACTAGGTAAAATGACCCCATAGGCTGTCAGAGTCCCACTTCCACTTCCTGCGTAGCCCATATCTCGCTGGGAGAGGATTTCAGCCGAATCCACAAAACCAGTAATGGTATAAGTATGGTCTTTTAAAGAGGAATGACCCTCTTCTTTTTCTTTAAAACTAATCTCCTGGCCCACACTATATTGACTCTGCAGATGACTGGCCAAAGCGATTTCCTTGTCTGACTGAGGAAGTCGTCCCTCTCTTAGCTGAAAGGTTGAAATTCGCTCTGGTTTGGAGTACAGCCGAATGGCATCCTGCCCATTTTCCATAGTCACATCTGTCAAATAGCCAAACTCAACCTCTGCGCCCTCTATCTGTTCTAGTTCTTCTTGATCTGTTTGATCCAAACCATAATTAGACATAACTGCCAAATCCAAGGTTTGAGCAGTTGTTAAATAAGCATTAGCTGTCGCCTCCATATTGGGACTAGTCACTTTGAGACCGACTAAGGCTAGAGATCCCAACATCATCAGGATCAAGATGGATAAAAAACGCCCCTTGGAGCCTGTGAAGGACTGAATTAAGTCCTTCCAATAAGTTTTTCGCTTGATCATGCTAGTACTCCAAACTGTCAATATCCTGAGGATGCTGGTTGAGCACCACATCCTTGACACTGGCATCGTGCATATGAATCACGCGATCAGCAATGGGCGCCAAAGCTCCATTGTGAGTCACGATAATCACCGTCGCTCCCTTTTGACGAGACATGTCTTGGAGAATCTTCAAGACTTGCTTGCCTGTCTGATAATCCAAGGCTCCAGTCGGTTCATCACAAAGGAGGATTTTAGGATTTTTGGCTACTGCGCGTGCAATGGAGACTCGCTGTTGCTCCCCTCCAGAAAGCTGGGCTGGAAAATTATTGAGACGATGAGCCAGACCTACATCTGTCAAAACCTGCTCAGGATCCAAAGCATCTGTCACGATTTCAGAAGCCAACTCCACATTTTCCTTAGCAGTCAAATTGGAAACTAGATTATAAAACTGAAAAACAAACCCCACATCATTTCTACGATAATTGGTTCTCTGGTGGGAACTATAATCTGCAATATTGGCACCATCAATCCAGATTCCCCCCTCATCATTGGTATCCATTCCCCCAAGAAGGTTAAGAACCGTTGACTTGCCTGCACCAGACGCACCTAGAATAATAACCAATTCACCCTTTTCAATTTCAAAATTCACATCGCGATTGGCCACAATCTCCGTGTCCCCAACCTGATAACGCTTGTAACAGTGTTTCATCTCAATATAAGCCATCAGTGCCACCCTCTCTTAAACAAATTACTTCCTACTATCATTATATCGCTTTTTCAAGCCATTGGAAACTGGGAACAAAAACAAAAAGCCTAGAAATCAATTCTAGACTTACATTTTTTTATTTTCCAAGGTAGTATTCAGAAACAACGTTCAATTTTTCGTCGAATTCGAATACCAATGGTGGGAAGTTAGGGATTTCCACGTCCATGATCTCGTCATCTGACAAACCTTTGATGTGTTTTACAAGGGCACGGATTGAGTTACCGTGAGCTCCTACGAATACGTTTTTACCATCTTTAAGAGCTGGAGCGATTTTATCTTCCCAGAAAGGAAGGGCACGTTCCAAAGTCACTTTCAAGTTTTCAGCATCTGGGATTACTGAGTCGTCAAGTGAAGCGTAACGACGGTCTGTGTGAGCTGAGTGCTCATCATCACGGTCCATGTTTGGAGGCAATACATCGTATGAACGACGCCAGATGTGAACTTGCTCATCACCAAATTGCTCAGCAGCTTCAGCTTTGTTTTTACCAGTCAAACCACCGTAGTGACGTTCGTTCAGGCGCCATGATTTTTCAACTGGAACCCACAATTGGTCAGAAGCTTCAAGAGCCAAGTTCGTTGTTTTGATAGCACGTTTCAATACTGAAGTGTAAGCTTGGTCAAATTCGATACCAGCTTCTTTGATCAATTTACCAGCGTCAATCGCTTGTTGTGTACCTTTTTCAGACAAATCAACATCAGCCCAACCAGTGAAAAGGTTAGCTTTGTTCCATTCAGACTCACCGTGGCGAGCAAAAACCAATTTTACCATTAGATGGATTCTCCTTCAAATTTTCCGAGGTTTCCCCTCGTTTATCTATTCTATTCTACACAATTTTTCACAAAAAAGCTAGTCAAAACCAAAAAGGAAAGGACTGTTTGGCAATCCTTTTCCTTCTTAGTATCATACAACAACCTTACTTCTCTTCAAATCCTTCTGCGACTGCGTCCGCAAAGTTTTCTTCTACGATGCTTGCACAGTGGTCACAGATGACTGCCTGGTAGCTGCGTTCTGCTGTTGTTGGGTCAATACGACGGCAACGGTCACAGACTTGGCCTGCAGCGCGTTCAACAGTGAAGGCGACATCTTCAAAGCTAAGGGCAGCTTCCGGAGCTGGTCCCTCTGCGATGATCAACTCAGACACGATCAAAAGTTGAGCTACATTGCTGTTTACTGCTTCGAGTAGAGTTTTCACAACTTCATTTGGATAAACTGTCAAGTGTGCTTCAAGTGATTTCCCGATAACTTTTGCATTACGAGCTTCTTCCAAGGCTTTTTGTGCTTGTCCACGGAAGTCCATGAAGGCTGCCCATGTATCCAAGATTTCTTCTTGATTAGCAAAAGTTTCCGCTTCTGGCAATTCTGACAATTGAACGAAGTCTTCTGCTTCAAACTCAAGGTATGACCAGATTTCTTCCGCAGTGTGAGGAAGGATTGGTGTCAAGAGTTTGGTGATTTTCACAAGAATGTCATAGAAAACAGTCTGCATTTGACGGCGTTCGAGTGATTTGGCACCTTCGATATAAACAACATCTTTGGCAAAATCAAGGTAGAAGGCTGATAAATCAACGTTGATAAAGTTCACCAAGGCCTTGTAGATTGTCAAGAATTCAAAGTCTGCATAGGCATCACGAATGGTCTTGACAAGCTGGTTAAAGCGAATCGTCATGTACTTATCAACTGAACGAAGCTCATCGTAAGCTACTGAATCTTGAGCTGGGTTAAAGTCAGATGTATTGGCAATCAAGAAACGAAGAGTGTTACGAATCTTACGGTAAGTTTCAGAGACTTGGCTCAAGATATCCATAGAGATACGTACGTCATTGCTTGAGTCAACACTTGTTACCCAGAGACGCAAGATTTCAGCACCGAATTGTTTTTCAACATCGCTTGGAGCAATGGTATTTCCAAGAGATTTAGACATCTTCTCACCTTTACCATCAAGGGCAAATCCTTGTGACAGAATTTGTTTGTAAGGTGCTACACCATGATTGGCAACAGATGTGATGAGTGATGAGTTGAACCAACCACGGTATTGGTCAGAACCTTCTAGGTAAAGATCTGCTGGGTAAGTCAACTCAGGACGGTTTACTACAACTCCATTCCATGATGAACCTGAGTCAAACCAAACGTCCATGATATCTGTTTCTTTTTTGAACTCACCATTTGGTGAACCTGGATGAGTAAATCCTTCTGGCAAGAGGTCCTTAGCATCACGTTCCCACCAAATGCTTGAACCATGTACTTCAAAGAGTTGAGCTACATGTTCAATCGTTTCAGCAGTCATGATCGCTGTACCATCTTCAGCGTAGAAGATAGGAAGTGGAACACCCCAAGCACGTTGACGAGAGATGACCCAGTCACCACGGTCACGAATCATATTGTAAAGACGGACTTTACCCCATTCTGAGTGGAATTTCACTTTTTCAATTTCATCCAAGATTTCTTGGCGGAATTTAGAAACTGAGGCAAACCATTGTGGTACTGCACGCCAGATGATTGGTTTCTTAGTACGCCAGTCAAATGGGTATGAGTGAGAGATTTCTTCTTGGGCAAGAAGGAGGTTACCAAGTTTCTCGATAACAGTTGGAACTACCTTTTCATAGAATTGACCTTCAAACTCAGGACCAGCATTCTTCATCATGATACCACGTTCGTCAACAGTCACTGCGACTTCAAGACCATTAGCAATACCAACATTGTAGTCGTCCTCACCAAAACCAGGGGCTGTATGGACAATACCAGTACCAGAGTCAGTAGTAACGTGATCACCAAGGATAACCAACTCATCTACAGCTGTATCCCATGGGTGTTCTGTTACGATGTGGTTGAGTTCTTGACCACGGTAAGTTGCCAAGACTTGAACATCAGCCCAACCAAATTTTTCAGACAAGCTAGTCAACAACTCTGCAGCAACGACAAACTTACGAGCTTCACCAGCAGGTTGAACCAAAACGTAATCAATATCTGCACCAACCGTCAAACCACGAGAAGCTGTGATGGTGAATGGAGTAGTTGTCCAAACAACGATGTAAGTATCTGTATCTAGAACACCTTTGCCATCTTTTACCTTGTTGGCATAGTAAAGGGAAGTTGAAACCAAATCATGGTATTCAATTTCCGCTTCGGCAAGGGCTGACTCAGATGACCATGACCAGTAAACTGGCTTGGCACCACGGTAGATATAACCCTTATTAGCCATCTCACCAAAGACACGGATTTGGGCTGCTTCATAGTCAGGAGTCAAGGTCACATATGGATTTTCCCAGTCACCAGAAACGCCCAAACGTTTAAAGTCTTCACGTTGTTTATCTACTTGAGAAAGAGCGTACTCACGGCAAAGTTTCAAGTACTCAACCAAGTCCATTTCTTTGCGTTTGACACCTTGTTTTGCCAAAACTTGCTCGATTGGCAGACCATGAGTATCCCAACCAGGAATAAATGGCGCGTAAAATCCTGACATAGATTTTGAGCGAACAATGATATCTTTTGAAATCTTGTTCATAGCGTGTCCAACGTGGATATTTCCGTTCGCGTATGGAGGGCCATCATGCAAGGTGAAATGAGGTTTTCCTTGGTTCAATTCTTGACGACGTTGGTAAAGTTTTGCATCTTCCCATTCCTTTTGCCAAACTGGCTCTTTGGTAGGAAGGCCTGCACGCATTGGGAAAGCTGTTTTCCCAAGATTAAGGGTATCTTTGAGTTTCATGGTATCTCCTTTATAAATAATCACAAATTAAAAACCACGACTGCCAAAAAGGACGAAAATCGTGGTACCACCTTTATTCGGAAAAAGATTTAGTCTTTCTCCCTCTTATCCCGTAACGTGGGGAACGTCAAATCCTACTAACTTCAGACTTGAGTTTTTGAGAGGATAATCTTATCAATAGGGATTACAGGACTCACACCATCTCCTGCTCGCTGGAAATATAAGGATAAGATATTGTTCTCAGAATATTTCTTATAAAATTGTAACGGATTCTTGCGGTGCTTCAAATCCTGGTGCTGAATCAAATGTTTCTGTAGCTGGTGTTGGAGCCGAAGGATGTACTGGAGCTACTTCTGGCTCTTCATACATTGGACCAACTGGATGAGCAGGCTCTTCTTCCATTTGAGGACTCACTACAGGAGTTGGATTTCCCACTTCCTGTTTAGCCTGAGCTTCAAATTCAGCCAATTCTTTATTGGCTGCCTCAATACGAGCTTGTAACTCTGCCATTTCTGCTTGAGAGAATTGACGTGTCATATCAATTGGTTCTTCCTCAATTGGAGCTGGAATCGGTTCTCCAAGTACTTCACTAACCACTTCTTTAAAGGCTTCATCACTGGTTTGAAGATAAGTAGCTGTTGGACGGAGAATATCTTCCCAATCTGAAGATTCAACAATAGCTAACTGACTCTCAATTGTAGATTTAAGACGTTGGTGGAAGACACGGCTCTTGTTCTTCAACTCTTCGGTTTCAACAGCAACTTTCTTAGCATTATCCGTTGCTTGACGAAGAATCTCATTTGCCTTATATTTAGCTTCTTCCAACAAGCGTTGCGCATCCTGCTCTGCTTGATGAATGATATTGTTTGAACGTTCATGTGCTGCTTGTTTCACTCGCTCAGCTGTGTCTTGGGCAATCAATACAGACTGGCTCAATGAATCTTTCATTTCGTCAAAGTAAGACAAACGCTCTTCTAAACTCTTAATACGCAAATCTTTATCATGATTCGCACGAACAAGATCTTCGTAATCACGAACCACAATATCTAAAAATTCATCGACTTCTTCTGGATCAAAGCCTCTGAATCGAGTTCCAAAGGTCTTGTCCTTTATTTCTAATGATGTAATTGGCATTCTATTCCTCACTTACTTAATAATAACTGGACGGTTATTTTTTTCTTCTCTTTTTTCGTTTGTCCCTTATCTTGAAGTAATCTCAAGCGACCAAATTTTCTCACACTAATCAAATCTCCAACTTGAACAGTGTAATCTGATTTGTCTACCACATGATAATTTACTTGGACAAGTTTCTTTTCAATCAACTGGTTTGCTTGATTCCTAGATAGTTTCAAAACATTTGATAAAAGAACATCTAATCGAAAACTAGACACAGATAAATCCAGTTCTCGATACTGTTCTAGCTTATCTATTTTCTCGGCGAAAGGACGTTCCTCCAGCGAAACAGGTATACGGCCAATTTTCTTTAATCCATCTTGAAAGAGAAGAAGAAACTGCTGATTAATCATAATCTGCGCCCGTTCTTCATCTACTAGGATATCTCCAAAAAGTTTCCGTTCAATCCCTAATTGATTGATGACTGTCCCTAAAATCTTAGCATGCGTTAAATGTTCAAATTTATTGGAATACACAATTTCCTGAAGAGATATTTCAAAATCTGAAAACTCTGGTTGGAAATAATCTGGGTATAATAAAACTCGAACATACTCACTCGAGACAAATTCCCCACTACTGCTACAAGCAAGACCATAGGTTTTGGCCAAAATCTTTAATAGCTTCTCCTGATGAGGATTGATAAAAGGAGTTAAAAAAGGAGCATAGCTATCTTCTACCTTCTTTATCCATTCCATTCCCTTGTCAAGAAAGGGACGATCTTCTATGGAGAAATGCTGATAAATCCCTTTATTCATCCTATCATCGCCAGAAAACGGACTAGGTTTTCTCCTAAAAATCGAACCAAAACAATCGCAACCCAAACAGATAAATCAAGGCCCGCTATCTGTAAAGGCAGGCGTTGCAAGGGAGCAAGCACTGGTTTTACCAACGCTACAATCCAACGACCCAAACTGGATTCGTAGGCGCCTGGAAACCAAGACATGACAGCAAAGGCTACCAAAATCAGGGAGTAAATATCCACTGCATTATAAATCATACGAATTAAAAAAATCATTATCGTACTCTATTTCGTCTCATATCAAAATCAAACTCACCCTGTTGATCTTCATCTGGCAAACGAATATCTTCTACATTCACAATAACATTCACTGGTGTCAACAGATACATGGTAGAAGCTACTTTTTTCAGACTTCCAGCTAGAACATGGCAAGCCCCATCCAGGTAATCCAAACAACGACGAGCCTGCACTTCAGTCATATATTGAAAATCAATCAAGATACTTTCGTTTCCTGCCAATAAATCAACAATTTCTGTTGCGTCTTCATATTTTCTAGGATAACGAACATCTATAATGACCTTATCCGTTGCACGCTGACTCTGATTTGCCAATTCCTGTTGTCTTGCATGAAGTCTGGTGATATTGTTCTCCTTTGTTCCAGCTGATTGTGGAGTTTGAGTGATTGGGAGAGCCGGTTCCTGTGAAGAATTTACTGGAGTAAACACAGGCTCATCTCTTTTTTCATAAGGGAGACTTGAATCCTCATCCTCCGTAAAATAATCTATAAATCTATCGAATCTATCTTTTAAAGACATGGTTCTCTCCTACTTAAAAAATGCTGTACCTATACGAACAAAGGTGGAACCGAATTGAATCGCTTCTTTATAATCACGACTCATTCCCATACTTAACTCGGTCATAGGCATATTTGGAATTTGTTTTTCTTGGATTTCTCTTTGTAAATCTTGGGTCGCCTTGAAAATTTCTTTCAACTGCTCACTTCTAGCCTCAAAAGGTGCCATCGTCATTAAACCAACATATTCAATCTTATCTAGTCTGGCTAACTCTGGCAAGATATCCAGCAGTTCCTCTCTCGAAAAACCGTGCTTGCTTTCTTCTTTAGAAATATTTACTTGAAGGAAACACTTGATGACTCGGTCACTTCTTTTTTGGATTTCCTCCGCTAGCTTTACTGAATCCAAGGCATGGAAATAATCGACAAATTGTATGACATCTTTCACCTTACGTCTTTGCAAGGTACCAATCAAATGCCAAGTCACATCTCGATCTTTTAAAGCTTCATATTTTTCCAGAAACTTATCGACACGATTTTCACCGATATGATGAACACCTAGCGGAAGCAAGGATTCCGCTGTCGGTACATCTACATACTTGGTAACTGCAATGACAGAGACTGAACCACTCTCTCGATGAGCACTCAGACTAGCCTCTGCAACTTCTCGAAAAACAAGTTCTGTATTTTCTTTTACATTCATTTACTTAACGATTTTTGAAAAATGGAGGTGTATCCAATTCATCTTCATCTTGTGAAATTGGGGCTTCAAAGCGTTCAACTGGAGAAACGACTGAATCTGTTGTACGAACAATCGATTCACGGCGAAGATCCCAATCACCAAAAGCAGATGCCTGAGTTGGTTCCAAACGACGTGGATTTTGTTTTGGCAATTCAGCTGTTTCTGCCATATCAAAATGACGATCAAAGCCATGTGAATGAGCTGGTTTCACTGTCTCACGGTAGTTAGTAGTCGGTCTAGCTTGTGGAGCCACAACCTTTTCTACGCGGTCTTGACGAACACCTGTTGCAACAACTGTTACACGAATTTCATCACGCATACTTTCATCAATTGAAGTACCGAGCCAGATGTTCACTCCTTGACCTGCTGCCTGGTTCACAATTTGTGAAGCCTCTTCTGCCTCAATCAAGGTTAAATCGAGACCACCAGTTACGTTGACAATCACATCTTCTGCTCCATCAATTGTTGTTTCAAGAAGTGGAGAGTAAATTGCCTTACGCGCTGCTTCAACAACACGTTCTTCTCCACTACCGATACCAATACCCATAAGAGCATTCCCTTTATTTGCCATAACTGTTTTCACATCGGCAAAGTCAAGGTTAATCAATCCTGGATTGGTAATCAAATCGGTAATCCCTTGAACACCTTGACGAAGAACGTTATCCGCTTCGCTAAGAGCCTCCAAGAGCGGTGTTTTCTTATCAACAATTTCAAGCAAGTTGTTGTTTGAAATAATCAATAGAGTATCTACATGCTCACGAAGTTGGTTGATTCCTTCAACGGCAAATTGTCCACGTTTGCTTCCTTCAAAACCAAAGGGACGTGTCACAACACCAACTGTAAGAGCACCTAAATCTTTGGCGATACGAGCAATAACAGGAGCAGCTCCAGTTCCAGAGCCTCCTCCCATACCAGCAGTGATGAAGACCATATCTGCGCCACTGATAGCTTCCGTCAGTGTTTCTTCGCTTTCTTCAGCAGCTTTACGACCAACCTCAGGTTGACCTCCTGCACCCAAACCACGAGTCAATTTAGGTCCCAACTGAATAACAGTCTCAGCTTTTGTACTACTCAATGCTTGTACATCTGTGTTTGCTGCGATAAATTCTACGCCTGTAACACCTTCGTCGACCATACGGTTGATGGCATTGCCACCACCTCCACCGACACCAATTACTTTAATCACTGCCCCTTGAGCAGCAGCTGTATCAAATGAAAATGTCATAATTTATTTTTCCTCTTTATTCGTCAAACATGCTTCCGATCAAGCCACGGAAACGATCTGCTAATTTCGGTTTATTTTGTGAAGCTTGTTGGAAATCCGCCATTGGTTCTGTAGGCGCCACCAGCTCTACTTCTGGAGCAGGAGCTGGTTGAACAGGCGTTGATTGTACAAACTGAGCTGTCTTTTGCAGCATCCCACCAAAACTAATTGGCTGATGACTTAAGTCATTCTCACCTTTTATCGCTCTCTGAGCCAAAAGATTCACTTCTGTTAATTGACCCGCAAATTCTGATAAACTAATCACATGCGCAAAGGCTGGATTACGGATACCAACTTGATTTGGAACATAAAGCTTGACACGGACGCCAAAGACTTCCTGAGCAAGTTCAACCATACCTGGTAAAATGGCATTCCCACCGATTAAGACAATACC
Organism: Streptococcus sp. 2106; assembly: GCF_013277315.1. NCBI lineage: Bacteria > Bacillati > Bacillota > Bacilli > Lactobacillales > Streptococcaceae > Streptococcus > Streptococcus sp. 2106. The sequence goes on along the minus strand of NZ_VMMS01000029.1, from coordinate 84,800 downwards.
ACCAGGGAGCTCCAATAGACGTCTTCTATCTAATTCTTGCTTGATTTGCTCAAGGATGTGCTTAATTCGTGCAGAAATAATTTCTGACAAGTAGGCTTCCGTCACTTCAACTGCTTCTACTTCTCCAATAACTTCTACTTGGAAGGTTTCTTTGCTTGCAAGAGGCGGATAGGCTTCCCCGTAATTCAGTTTCAAGCCTTCCGCTAATTTGCGAGAGGTTTTCAAAACCTTGGAGATATCTTTAGTTACATAATCTCCACCTTCTTGGAGAATATGTGTGAACTGAAGTTCTTGGTTACGGATTGTAGCGACAGTCGTTTGACCTGCTCCCATATCAATCACTGTAGCACCAAATTCACGTTCACCTTCGTTCAAAACTGATTGAACCATTGCTAGTGGTGAAATAATAACATTTTCAACCTGTAGTCCGACACGTTCTACTGTCTTACGTAGGTTATGTAAAATAGTGCGAGGACCTGTATAAAGCAAACCACGCATTTCAAGACGAACCCCCATCATGCCACGTGGGTCACGAATCCCTTGGAAACCATCCACAATAAATTCTTCAGGAATAAAGGTAATGACTTCACGGTCAGGTGTCATACTCTTTGTCAAAGCTGATTTGACAACATTTTCAACATCTTGATCCGTAATTTCCTTGGTATCAGATGTTACTGGAATCATCCCTTGAGTTGGTTCTACCTGCAAAAGATTACCAGGCAAGCCGACATTCACTGATTTAATCGAAATGCCTGCCTTTTCTTCTGCTTGGGAAATGGCTGACTTGATAGCAGTTGCTGCTGCATCAATATCAACAATAATTCCATCCTTTACACCTTTACTTTTGGCATTACTCACGCCAATTACATTTAATTCACCATTTCTCTGCTCGGCTACAAGCACCTTGACAGAGCTTGTTCCAATATCTAGACCTGTAAAAAAGCCTTCTCTAGCCATTACATCGCATCCTCTCTATCTTCCAAGTTTCGCACTTCGTATTATTCCATAGCTAAACTTAGGCATAGCTATTCACAGAATATTATAACACAAAAAATTTAATCATGCTTGCTTTTTTCCTAAATTTCCCAGCCAATTTTTGAGTTTCTATGTTCAGAAATTCTTATTTTATAAGCTGCTTGTAAAAACTCTCTAAGACAAAAAAAGAAAGCTCTGTGTTAAGCTTTCTTTGCAATCATTTTTTCTGCTTCTTGAGCTAAAAAGAATTCTAAGATTTTCTTAGTCAAACTGATAGTAGCTACCAGCACAATTGAAACAAGTAAATAATTAGCTACTAGACCATGATCCCCAACCAATGGCGGTTTTGTCAAGAATCCGTAATCCCCACCTGTTACCAAATTGACCACAAAAATCAAGGCATTTAGGGCAAAGGTCATGAGAAAAATTCCCTTCACATCCAGCAATTTCGCACTATACTGTCTCAATAGATAAACTAGAGAGTTCCCCAAGAGTGCTAAATGACCAAAGATAAAGGATAAAATGGTGATATGTGGAAAAGGGTAAGCATCTGGCACTGGATAAACAAAGGCTGCTAATGTCCCAAATGTTCCCAATAATGCAAAGTATTGTTTATATTTGGACTGACCAGGAAGCAAGAGTACCACAAACATAGCCATACGGCAATGGTAAAAGGGTAGGCTTTCTGACAATGGCATATGATTGACCCAGTACCAACCATAAAGAAGGATCAACTGAACGGCCTGTAAAATCTGGAAAAATCGTTGGTAAACCTTCTTTTCACGATAGCGATAGGCTGTATAAAAGGTCAAGGCTAAGAGCGTAAATAGGCTAACATACCAAAAAAGGTCAAATTTAGGTGGTTCTGTTGGCTGAGTTGTAAAAAAAATATCCCATAAATTCATCTAGTCTTCCTCATAATTCAAAATTTTCCTGCATATTATTATACCATGCTATTTGTCAAAAATGGATTTAGAAATACGTAAATGTTTGACAAAATCACTTGGCTTCAGTTGCTAAACTTTCTACCAACTTGGCTAGATTCATAGAGTTAGAGCCTTTGAGTAGGATTTGGTCATTGACTCCAAGGCTTTCTTTGACCTGCTTGACTAGGTCTTCAAATTGGTCTTGGTCTTCTGTTTTCTTGAAATAGTAAACGTGGCCAATTGGGAACATTTGACTGGCAAGTTGGGCCAATTCAGCAATGTCTTCTCCGTAGAAAATCACGGTATCCAGCACATCTGGAGAAAGGCTCAAAATCATCTGATTATGGAGTTGAATAGACTGGTCACCAAGTTCCTTCATATCCGCCAAGACAGCGATTTTTTTGCCACCTTCATTGGCTGGAATGGCAGAGAAAGTCTCTAAAATCAGCTTCATAGCAGTTGGATTGGCGTTGTAAACGTCAGACAAAATATCTGCTCCATTGGCTGCTTTCTTCCATTCGGTACGGTTACGCGTCAATTCAAGACCTTGGAAGGCCTGACGAATCTGCTCCTCTGAAACTTCTTCTTGTAGGGCAACATAGGACGCAATCATAGCATTTGTCGCATTGTACTTACCAGTCACTGGCAAATCGAGGGCTTGTTCCAAGAAATTAGCCTTAAAGGTCAGACTGTCCTTACGCTCAACCAAGTCTGTGATTTCCAACTCTGCTCCTTGCCCAAAACGGACCACCTTTTTATCAGCTGACAAGTAGTCCTCTACAATCGGATCTGCTGGTGCCAAGAGCAAGGAACCAGGTACCATCCCATCTACAATTTGCATTTTCCCTTTAGCAATTTCAGAACGATCTTTGAAAAAAGCCAAATGGGCTTCTCCAACCAAGGTCACGATGGCTGTTTTTGGACGAGCCAATTCTGACAAGAGATGAATATCTCCCAAGTGATCCTGTCCCATCTCCAAGACCAACTTTTCTGTTCCTTCAGGCATATGGAGAACTGTGTAAGGAAGACCAATCTCATTATTGTAGTTGCCTTGTGTTTTGTAAGTTTTGTAGGTTGTTGATAGCAAGTGAGCTAACATATCCTTGGTCGTTGTTTTACCATTTGAACCCGTAACCGCAAAGACATCAACAGCTGTTTTTTCAAGATAGTAGGCTGCTAGTTGCTGAAAGGCAGTCAAGACATCATCTACTAGAATGTAAGGATGATTTGCGACCTCTTTCTCAGACAAGGTTAGTGCTGCACCATTTTCAAAAGCTGTTTCGATAAAGTCATGACCATCACGCGCACCTTTAAGTGGCACAAATAAATCTCCAGTCCCAATCAAACGACTGTCAAACTCAGGCTTTTCTAACTGTGCGTCCGCAAAAAGACTAACATCATTTTTAGCTCCAACAGCTTGGGCAACTTCGTGAATTGTAAGTTTCATTTCTACTCCTTTAAAAAGGGTTGAAGTCCTAGAACTCTGATCACCTTGCAGTGACGGTTCTGGCTTCTACCCTCTCTTTCATTTTTATAGTAAATGCGCTTCGCGCTTGTCAAAACTTTGCTTAGCAAGGTCAACCAAACGCTCGATTAGGTCTGGGTAGCTGATTCCCATATTGTCCCAAAGCAGTGGATACATTGACCACTGGGTGAAACCTGGCATGGTATTGAGCTCGTTGAGGAAAACCTCTCCCTTGTCTGTATAGAAGAAATCGCAACGAGATAGACCGAGGCCTCCAATCGCACGAAAGGCCGTTTCTGCATTTCGACGCATGACAGCTATCACATCATCACTAATCTTGGCTGGGATATCCATAGTAATCTTGTTGTCAATATACTTGGCATCATAGTCATAGAAGGCAACATCCTTGACTACTTCTCCTGGTAGCGTGCTTTTGACATCGTAGTTGCCCAGTAGACCAACCTCGATTTCACGGGCGTTCACCCCTTGCTCTACCAAGACACGGCTGTCATATTGGAAGGCAAGTTTCAAAGCTTGACGGAGTTCTTCTTGATTTTCAGACTTAGAAATACCGACACTTGAACCCATGTTTGATGGTTTTGTGAAGACTGGATAAGCTAATTTTTCTTCCACTTCAGCAATTTTAGCAGTCACATCATCCCCTTCAACGATAGCCACATAAGGAACTTGGGCAATACCAGCAGATTCCAGAACACGCTTGGTCGTAATTTTGTCCATAGCAAGGCTTGATGACAAGATATTACAGCCGACATAGGGCATTTTCAAAACTTCTAAAAATCCTTGAACAGAGCCATCTTCTCCCATCGGACCGTGAAGAACTGGAAAGACCACAGCTCCTTCTTCGTAGATGGCACTTGGTGCAACTTTCTTATCCCAATCAATGGTCGCATTGGTCATGAGACGGTCCTCTTGACCTGGAGTCTGACTAAATTCCTGCGTTTTGATAAAGTCACCTGACTGACTGATAAAGAAAGTCTTAACTGTGAAACGGTCGTAATTGACCGCACGCATGACACTTTCCGCTGAAAGGACAGAGACTTCGCGTTCCGCACTCCGTCCACCATATAAAAGAATAATCGTTTGTTTCATATTATTTGTCCTAATTCTACTAGAATACTCGCTCTTTAGTATATCATATTTGCTTGTTTTTTTAAAACTTGAACCTGATACTACTCATCACACTATACAAAAAGAGGCCGATATGAACGATTTTCAGCCTCTTTGATTTTTTATAAATGAATGGAGTTCGTAAATTTGTCTACACTTACAACTCTGTCCGATTTTCAATAGCCCGTAAGAGGGTCACTTCGTCCGCATACTCGATATCTGCTCCCACAGCGAGGCCTCGTGCCAGGCGAGTGACCTTAATCCCAGCTGGCTTGAGTAAGCGGGAAAGATACATGGAAGTCGCTTCCCCATCTGCTGTAGCATTGGTTGCTACGATTACTTCTGAAACTTCACTATCCATCAGACGAGTCATGAGACTCTTGAGATTGATATCGTCTGGACTGATACCATTCATAGGAGAAATGAGGCCATGCAGGACATGATAGAGTCCATGGTATTCTTGGATATTCTCCATGGCTGCCACATCACGACTATCCTCAAGAACTAAAATCGTTGTCTGGTCACGACTTGGATCGGTACAAATGGAGCAAGGATTGTCATCAGTCAAACGACCACAGATGGAACAATAGGTCAGCTCTCTCTTAGCAGAAAGGAGATTTTTTGCAAATTCATTGACATCGTCATCAGACATCCCAATCGTATAAAAGGCCAGACGCGTGGCCGTCTTAATCCCGATACCTGGTAACTTAGAATAACTGTCAATCAGCTTAGCAATAGGTGTTGGATAAAGCATAATTTCCTTTCTAGTTCATCGGATGGTATTTTTGATACAGATTGATAATATCACGCGCAATGGAAGGTCCTACACCATTTGTTAGATTGGTATTATGAGGAAAGACCACTGCCACAGCGATTTGGGGATTATCAGATGGGGCATAGGCCACCGCATTGGTATTAGTTGCTTGCTGACCATCTGCCACATAGCTTTCGGCTGTACCCGTTTTTCCACTAATAGATACCAAGGCACCATTTGAAAAGGCACGTCCAGTTGTCAATCCGCTAGTCCCATGAGCAACCTGATAAAAACCTTGGTGCAAGATACTCATATCGGAGTCGGATATATTGACCTTATTCATCTCTGTCGGTTGCAGTTGCTGAATCAAGTCGCCCAGTCCTCCCTTATCATTATTGCCATAAATGCCTTCAACAATACGAGGAGCCACACGAACACCATCATTTGCAATCGTTGCCACATACTGAGCTAATTGCATTGGGGTATAGTTATCAAACTGCCCAAAGGCATTAGTAATGTAATTAGCAAAGCTATAGTCTTTGGGAACAAATCCAGTAGATTCATCTGGTAGGTCAATCCCAGTCGCAGAACCCAAACCATATTCACCAAAGGTTGAACGCAATTTCCCCATAGCAGACTCTAGATTGCTGGTGCCGACAAACATATTGGGTTGATAGGTTTGCCCCATAAGACCTAAGGCTGTTTGGACCATATAAGCATTGGATGAATACTCCAGAGCTTGAACCGCCGTAATCGGCATTGGAACAGAAAAGGCAGTGTACCAAGAATTAATTGGAGCTGAACCTTGAAAGACAATGGACTGGTCTGTCAAGGTCTGGTTTCCTGACAAGACTCCATTTTCCCAACCTGAGCTGATGGTCGCTGCTTTGACAACCGAACCTGGGACAAAGACATTGGTTACCGTTCCCAAGGAATCAGGCGTCAACTCTCCCGTTTTCAAGTCATGTTTAATCCCTGACATAGACAAAACAGCACCTGTTTTGGGATTCAAAGCGACTGCATACACGCCTTCAGAATACTTGGCTCCACCATTCCCCAACTCTGAATTAAAATAACTTTTCAGCAAGGCATCCACGCTATCTTGGAAAGCCAAATCAATGGTCAGTTTGATATTGTTTCCCTTACTACCTTCCTCAATTGTATCCACGCTTTCCATATTGCCATATTTATCCAGATGGATTTCTTTTACCGAGCGTTTTCCTTGTAAGGTCTCTTCATATTGCTTTTCCAAATAGGAGGTTCCAACACGGTCATTTAGAGAATAGCCTTTTTTAAGATAGGCTTCTGCTTCTTCCGCTGGGAGACCAGCTTTTTCACTGGATACACTCCCTACTATAGAAGAAAGGGAAGTTTCCAAAATCTTTCGATCCCAAGAAGTAGAAATACTAATGCCAGGCATCTCCTTTGAAATAGAGGCAATAACAGCCACCTGAGAATCATTTAGAGGATCTGTCACAATGGTTCCTGTCGCAAAGTTTCCAACAGCATTTAACTGACTAAAAAGATAGATTTCTTTCTGTTCATCCTCTGTATAGTTTAGTTGACTCGCTTGGACACTATCGACCGCATTGTTATACAGTTCTGATTCGGATAGGCGATTGCCATCTGAATCCAATCGTTTCTCACTTGGGAGAGCTTCCACTGTTTTTTTATAGATTTCAGGATCAGCCAAATAGTAATCAGCCAGCTGGCGTTCTGTCAAATTTGGCGAACTGATGCTCACATAAGTCAGTAACTTTTTAGCTATTTCTTTTAAGTCTGTAGCCGTCATTTTATTGCTACGCGTAAAGGAAACAACCTGCTTTAACGTATTTTCTACCAAAGGTTTTCCACTAGCATCATAAATTTCCCCACGGGCAGAACTGCTTGTGACCTTGGTCTGACTAGCTGATGCTAGCTTTTTTTCGTAAAAATCCTTGTTTAAAACCTGCATATACAACAAACGACCAATAATGGTCATAAAGAGTAAAATGATGATTGAAAACAATAAATTAAGCCGAATCGGAATCGAATGGCTGTTAAATCTTCTCATACAAATTAGTCTCATTTCTAATACTCAATGAAAATCAAAGAGCAAACTAGGAAGCTAGCCGCAGGCTGTACTTGAGTACGGCAAGGCAACGATGACGTAGTTTGAAGAGATTTTCGAAGAGTATAATTAAAATCTTACTCTTAATTGTACCACAATTTGAGTAGAAAATTATGGAAAAGTAAGAAGCTTTTTCGACTTTTTCGTTTTTAAAACAGAGATGCGTTTTTATTTATCTATCCTTATATTATGTGTTATAATGAAGTGTGACTATTCCCTGATCTAGTCTTCCAGTATGACTCATGTAAAGGAGCTTTCCCTATGGACAAACCAGATATCGCAACTATCATTGATTCACATTTTGAAGAAATGACAGACCTAGAGCAAGAAATCGCTCGCTATTTTTTGCAAGCTGAAACGATTACAGATGATTTATCTTCTCAACAAGTCACCCAAAAATTACATATTTCTCAAGCTGCTTTGACCCGCTTTGCTAAAAAGTGTGGCTTTACTGGCTACCGAGAATTTATTTTCCAATACCAACATCAGGCAGAAAATCAAGCCAACCAAGTCTCCAAGCACAGTCCACTGACCAAACGAGTCCTCAGAAGTTATAGCAATATGAGGGAACAAACACAAGACTTGATTGACGAAATCCAACTAGAACGAATTGCCCAGCTAATCGAAGATGCTGAGCGTGTCTACTTCTTCGGAACAGGGAGTTCTGGCCTCGTCGCCCGTGAAATGAAATTGCGGTTCATGCGTCTGGGTGTGGTCTGCGAAGCCTTGACCGATCAAGATGGCTTTGCATGGACAACCAGCATTATGGAGGAAAATTGTCTCGTACTGGGCTTCTCACTTTCTGGTACAACACCTTCTATTTTAGATAGTCTATTAGATGCCAAGGAGATGGGGGCAAAGACTGTACTCTTTTCAAGTGTTCCCAATAAAGATAGCCAGGCCTACACAGAGACTGTTCTTGTAGCCACCCACAGCCAGCCTTCCTATATCCAACGAATATCCGCTCAACTTCCTATGCTCTTCTTTATCGATTTGATTTATGCCTACTTTTTGGAAATCAATCGCGAAAGCAAGGAAAAAATCTTTAATAGCTACTGGGAAAATAAGAAACTCAACGGCTATCGTAGACAAAAACGTGTCAGAAAATCCTAGTTTGGCTAAGCCAAACTAGGATTTTTATTCATCACCAAACATACCTCTTCAAGATTATGAATTAGTCATATCTTGACTTAGTCTTGAATAATTTCATGTAATCACTTTTTGAAGGGAGTAAATAAGCAAGTCTGACGGTATCCTCAACAATTGTATACAATACAATGTAATCCTTACTCAAGGTCCATCCTCGCGTTTGGTAGCGAGGGTCTAATTTCTTACCAAATTTTTCATCAGCATCAAATCCAGCTTGGGGGAAAATTTCTAGCCGATTAATATCTTTTCTAATATTGGCTACTTTTCGTCTCGCAGCCTCTACAGAACCGATTTCCTCCGCTATATACTGATATATTTTATCCAGACTATCAATCACTCTAGGAGAATACAAAATCCTATATCTTTTATAATCCATAGCGTGTCACGACATCCTCATCTGTCAAGTAATTTCCAGCCTCAATCTTGGCATAACTTTCTTGAACTTCTGCTTGTAATTGTCTAAACAAATACTCCTTCTCTAATTCCTCTTCACTCAGTAAATCTACTTCATTTGTTACGGCAACATTCTTTAAAAATAATCTGAGTGCTGATGAAAGAGAGAGATTTTTTTCTTTTAACACTTCCATGGCATCATTTACTAATTCTCTATTAGCTTGGAAGGTCACAATCTTACTTGAATTCGCTATAGTCATTTTATATAATTCCTTTATATATTTTATTTATTATCTCACAATTATAAAGAAAGTCAAGGGAATTTGATTAGAAAATCCTAGTTTGGCTGAGCCAAACTAGGATTGTTTTGTCTTAAAATGATAATATGCACCAAGCATACCTGCTGTATTCTGGTGATGGGCAAATTCTAATCGTGTTTTTTCTGCTAAACTTGGTACCAAAGCCTCTTTCAAGGCTGTGCGAATCTTAGGTTTGAGGATAGCCTCTTGCCCCATGATACCACCACCAAGAATAACCACTTCTGGATTGGCAACGTAGCAAATATTTGCCAGACCTTTTCCTAGATAGTCTACCATGCGGTCAATACCTTCCATGCAGAGTTTATTGCCTTCAGTGGCTTCCTTGAAAATGCGTCGGCCATTCCACTGATCAACATCTTCTCCATGAGATGTTGCTACATACTCCACCAAGGCTGTGGTAGAAGCGAGATCCTGAAAAGCTCCATCTTGCATATGCATATACCCGACTTCACAGGCCGAATTGCTAAAACCATGGAAGACTTTCCCATCCATAATCAAGCAACCACCGATACCTGTTCCAATGGTCAAGCAAAGGGTGACACTTGCTCCCTTACCTGAACCAGATACTGCCTCAGCCAGACCTGCACAGTTGACATCATTTTCAATCTCACAAGGAATAGCAAAGCTTTCTTCGATTTCCTTCTTGAACTGGGTTCCTGCATAATTTGGAATCTGAGGTCCAGCGTAGAAAATTTCCCCCTTATCAGGATCCACCATTCCTGCAGAAGAAATGGCAACACCTGCTACTGGGCCTTTTTCTAAATAGCTGGCTACAATATCTTTGGTTTTTTGTAAGATATGAGATCCACCCTTATACGCTTCAGTTGGCATTTCATGCGATTCAAGAAGTTGCCCCTCTTGATCAACCAAACCATACTTGATGTTGGTTCCACCTATATCAATTGCAACGTAGTGTGTCATAAATACCTCCTTATGGATTAGAGGAAGCGCTCCTTGGTTTCACGAATCAAGGCTGCAGCTGCTTCTACAACTGGACGATCTTCTTCCGTTACTGGCGTCAATGGTGAACGAACAGAACCAATATTCAATCCTTCATTGATCTTCAAGACTTCTTTAATGACACCGTACATATTTCCATGTGCAGCAGTCAATTTACCAATGATAGCGTTGATAGCATACTGTAACTCACGCGCTGTTTCTAAATCTTTATCCGCAATCAATTGGTTGAGTTTCAAGAAGAGTTCTGGCATAGCACCATAAGTACCACCGATACCAGCTTTGGCACCCATGAGGCGACCACCTAGGAACTGTTCATCTGGACCGTTAAAAACGATATGGTCTTCCCCACCAAGGCTGACAAAGGTTTGGATATCTTGAACTGGCATAGAAGAGTTCTTCACACCGATAACACGAGGATTCTTCAACATTTCGGTATAAAGGCTTGGAGTCAAAGCAACCCCTGCCAATTGAGGAATGTTATAAATCACATAGTCTGTATTTGGAGCTGCAGAACTGATATCGTTCCAGTATTTGGCAACTGAGTATTCAGGCAAGCGGAAGTAAATTGGTGGAATTGTTGCAATGGCATCTACTCCCAAGCTTTCAGCGTGGCGAGCCAGTTCCATACTATCTTTGGTATTGTTGCAAGCAACATGGGCAATAATAGTTAATTTACCTTTAGCAACTGCCATGACTTCTTCCAAGATTAACTTGCGGTCTTCTACACTTTGGTAGATACATTCACCAGAAGAACCATTGACATAAAGACCTTGAACACCTTTATCAATGAAGTATTGAACCAAGGCACGTGTACGCTCTGGACTTACTTCTCCTTGATCATCATAACATGCGTAGAAGGCTGGAATGACACCTTCGTATTTTTTCAAATCTGACATAGATTTTCTCCTATTATTTTTATTTTCTGCTAAAGCAGATTCTTTCTTTACTTCTTTAGTATACACTTTACCGAAAAGGCTTTCAATATCTTATAGACACTTAGATTTTAGTTTCTAGCTTATAGAATAGCGTTTGAAGCCTTTGAAAGTAGTTTCAGAAATAAGACTCCTATTGATATTTTGCGAAAATTTTCTCCATCAATCCAGTCTGGATAAAGACCAATAGTCCAAACCCAAAAAGTAGGAAGACTGAGCCACCTAAGAGTAGACTGAAGGCGGACAGATAAAGAACCATCACAATGAGGACAAGAATGGCTAACATGAGGAAGAACCAAGGAAAGTTAAAACTAGCCAACATCAATCCTTTTTGAAGAATTTCTTTCCAAGATAGGTCATAACGTGCCGCGATAGGGTAACTAGCCAGCATCACGATAGTAAGAAACATCAGAATACCTAAACAAATGGCTTTCAGCAATTGGAAGGGCAGAGCTGTTTGACTCCAGAAAAGATAGAGATCTGAAAGGGTAAGAAACACAATTCCTAACTCCATTAAACCCAGCTGAAGACCTAGTTTCAGATTTTGCTTGAAAGATCTTAGATAGATTTTAAAAACAGGCACCCGTCTGCTCTTCTTAACTTCGAACATGGTCTCGTAGAGGCTAATTTTAGCCACTCCAATCGTTACGATTGGCAAACAAGTTACTACAAAGAGAAGATTGACTGTTACAATATCTAAAACCTTCTCACTAATTCGCATTAGAAAATTATCTGTATCAAATGCAGCCTTGATGAGACTTCTTCCTTTTTGTGACATGTTTGCTCCTCCATCATTTTTCTTTGTAAACTGTTTTCTTTTTTGTCAGTAAAGCTTTCATAAGTCCCTACCATGAACAAATCTATTTTTTCTTTTTTCTTTTGGACTTTTTTCTATTTTTATATATAGGCTTATAATCATATACCCCGAACAGCGAAGCAATTAAAATAGTACTCCAAGTATGCTCATTAAATCCATCTAGCCCTCCACGAATTATCATTGCAAGCACTGTCCAAGCTAACATATTCAATAAAAAAATACAAAGTGCTTTCATTCTCGCATTTTAAAAGTTTATACGACCATTGTTAGGAATTTTATCATGTGCATCCCAAGCTGCAGCAATATTGTAGGCAAAATTACCATATACATCAGCTACATTCACAGCTACTCGTAAAATCCATCCAGAAATCTTGGTCGCTAATCCTACTCTTGCTGCTGCAGTTGCAGCTGCCCTACTTAAGATCGAGCGTGCCATACTAATACCATACTTAGCCGCATAAGTACCTAATTTTATGTATCTACCAATCAATGCATTCACAATGCCCCTAATTATCCAAGCCATCTCATCAACTGTAATTCCCTGTCCATCCAAGAAACTAGCTCTTGCAGCATACTTAGAAGATACCATTTCTAGCAATTCAATTTTACGTTCATCTGATATGTCTGGATAGACTCCTTTGCTATCTTCCACCAGATCCTTAATTTCTTGTTCAGTTAGCAAGTAATTTTGAGATAATTTTGCATCTATTCGATCTATTTCTGACTGTATAGTTTGGATATGCGAAACTTCATTCGCATACACAATTGAAGGTAAAATATTACTCATTAGCAATAAACAGACTGACAAGAAGATACCAATTTTTAAATATTTTATTCTCATTTCCCTACCTCACAAAGATCAATTTCATGGTAGAGAATTATCAAAGCTTTACAAAAAACAGTTCATATTATTTTTAATCAATCAAGATTTTAAAGAGATATTTTCGAACCTTTTCTTCCATGCCTGCATAGCCAGTTGGCTGATGTGGCTCACCTGGGAAGAAAATCGCAAAATTGTGATAACCCAATAAGAGTGGGTAGTGTTCATGACAATGAACAAAGCCAATGTCAGTCGCTTCGTCGAATGCTACTGCTTCATCTTTGATACGTGAACCGTAGCTCGAATATTCATGCCCTTCTACCAACAAATGCAAGTCTGCATAGTTCTTGTGATGTTCAAACTGGTCATTTTCAGCTTTATTTAGGACATTTTCCTGAACAACTAGAAAGACTTTATCTCCATCAATATCATACTTTCCTAATTCGAAAGAATCCTTACGATGTTCATAAAGATAGTCGATAGCCTTGTCTAAATTAGGATGAATCCCTTTGTAAAAGGTGATGTTTTTCAAATCGTCAAAAATCATACTCTTTCCTTCGTTTCTGATAGTTAACTAAAACCATTCTTAAGTTGATAAGTGTCTGACAAAACTTCATAAAGTAACTGCATACCCTCCATTTTGTAGACACTTATAACTCTATATTCTCTTATACTCAATGAAAATTGAAGAACAAACTAGGAAGCTAACCGCAGGCAATACTTAAGTATGGCAAGGTGACACTGACCTAGTTTGCATTCGATTTTCGCAGAGTATTATCCTTTGACCGCTCCCATAGTAATCCCTTGTGTGAAGGATTTCTGGAAGACTAGGAAGACTGTTACAATTGGCACGGCAGCAAGGGCAGCTCCTGCCATGATCAAACCATAGTTGGTTGCCATTTCAGCCTGCATGGTCGCAACCCCAAGTGAAATAGTCAAATTGTTACGTGAAGTCAACATTACCAACTGCATGAAGTAGTCATTCCAAGTATTGATGAAGGTAAAGATTGCAAGAGCCGCAAACCCTGGTTTCACAATCGGGAAGGCTACGCTCCAGAAGGTACGAATCTCACCACAGCCATCAATTTTAGCTGATTCGAGCAATTCTGTAGGGATATTTTCACTGAATTGTTTCATGAGGAAGACCCCAAATGGCCATCCAATCAAAGGCAAAATAACTGCCCAAAGAGTGTCATGAATTCCCATGAAGTTGACGATACGTACCAATGGTACAAGGACAACTTGTTTTGGAAGCGCCATAGCAGCTATAAAGATAGCAAATAGAATGCGTTGACCATAGAAACGTTTTTTAGCCAATACATAACCTGCTAGAGATGAGGTTGCACAGACTAAGAACATGGTTACCAATGAGATAAATACTGAGTTCCACATCCATTGCAAGGCAGGGTTCTGCACCATAAGTTGTTGGAAGTTTTCCATGGTTGGCATTTTAGGGAACCATTGTGGCGGAATCATAATGGTATCAGGCTGTGACTTGAATGCCCCTGTCAAAATCCAGTAGAATGGAAAGATGAACAGCACAGTCAACAAGAGCAAAATGATTGTTGAAATAACAGTAAAGGCTGTTAATGGTTTTTTTTCTGTAGATTGCATAACTGTCTCCTTTCTTTAGTATTCTACGTCGTTTCCAAGTACTTTAAATTGAACAAAGCTTACGATCGCAATCATGACTGCCAAGAAGACACCAATGGTGTTGGCATAGCCGTATTCTGTCAATTGGAAGGCTTTTTCGTACAGGTAGTACATCAAGGTACTTGTTGAGTAGTTTGGACCACCAGATGTCAAAAGCTGAATCAAGGCGAAACACTGGAAGGAGTTAATTGTTGTGATGATTGCAATATAAAGAGTTGTTGGAAGAAGGCTTGGCCATTTAATCTTCCAGAAAACTTGAAACTCAGTTGCACCATCAACACGCGCCGCTTCAACCAGTGAATTATCAATATTCCCCATAGCAGCGATATAAAGGATGATGGGCTGACCAACTGAAGTGGTCAAGAGAATAATCATAATCGCCATCAATGCCCAGTGCTTATCACCAAGCCATGAAATGTTTTGAGTAATGATATGACTTGATTTAAGCACAAAGTTCAAGATACCTGATAGTGGATCATAGATCCATTTCCATACAACCGTTACGGCAACACTACCTGTTACAACAGGAAGGAAGAAGACAAAACGGTAGAAGGATCTGGCAATAGCATTTTGGTGATAGGTTTGCGATGCTACAAAGAGTGAGAATAGAACAACAACTGGCACAGATCCAATAACCAAAATAACTGTGTTAATCAGAGATTTTGCAAAGACAGGATCTTTAAACATACGGACATAGTTATCTAAGCCCACAAATTGGAAACTAGTCATAGAATAGTTAAAGAAACTTGTGATGAAGCCCATAATCATTGGTGCTAAAACAAAGATAATAAAGAAGAACAACACTGGTGCTAGGAAAGCATAGGAAATCACTGTTTCCCGCATACGAATTTTATTGACTTTCACAGTCGGCACCTCTCTTTCAAATAGAATAATTTTTTGACTTTCTTGAACTGTTTTAAAATCAAAATGAAATTTTTTATGATTCGCTTATGTAAGAACTTCATTTTAATTTCGTGACAGTTTCTTACATTTTAAACAAAAGCCCCCTTTTCTTACACTATCTGTGTAGAGGGAAAAGGGGGTATACACTCTTAGCTTCTTTAAAAAACTACTTTTTATAGAATAACTAAGGACTATTGTTTCATAGCTTTTTTGATTGTTTCGTTCGCTTTTTCAGTGAAGGCTTTCAAAGCGTCCGCTGGTTTTTCGTCACCATTTGATACAGATTGCAACATTGGGAACCAAAGTGTTCTCATTTCAGCAAATCCATCAATAGTGTTGTAGTATGGTGAGTAGTATTGAGTCCAGCCGCTGATTGTTTCCATGCGTTTGTCTTCATAAAGTTTTCCAAATGAAGTACGGACTGGGAAAGCACCTGTACGAACTACGTCTTTAGGTCCCCACTCTTTGTCATCTGCGATAAACTGGATGAATTTCTTAGATGCAGCGACTTTCTTGTCGTCTTTATTGTTGAATACTGCAAATCCGTTTACAAGGTATTCAAGAGCTGGTTTACCTTCGTCTGATGGGAATGGTACTTCTACTACTTCTACCTTACTTGCTTCTAACAGTTTAGCTTGGATACCATTTTGAGCTGGTGCCCAAAGGGTTGTGTAAGATGTTTGACCGTTGGCAAAGTTTTGGATATCTGCCCCACCGTCAAATTGTGAACCATTATTGAGCAAATTGTCTTTAATCCAGCCAGTTGCTTTTTCAAGACCTTTGACGAATTTAGGATCATCAGTTGTATATTTGCTAACTTTTTCATCTGTTACAGAACCGCTATAAAGGTTAGAGATAAAGGCACGTGTTCCTTGGTCTCCCCCTTGACCAGAACTGAACAATGAACCTGGTGTGTAGCCCTTGTCTTTGAGTGCTTTCAATACTTTTTCAAAATCATCAGTTGTCCAACCTTCTTTTACAAGGTTTGCCACTCCAGCATCTTCTAGCATTTTCTTGTTCATTGCCATGTAGAATGGGGCAGAACTAATTGGATACATGTAAGCCTTGTCTCCAGCTTTACTTGCTTGTATGATGTTTTCGTTATTGACATCTTTAACAAATTCATCTGTGAAAAGGTCGTTCAACTCAGCCAATTTACCATTTTTACCGTATTGGATGATACGTCCTGGTGCGTCAAAGAGTACGTCCGGAGCTGTTCCTGCTTCGATGGCTGTTGTGATTTTTTCAGGGCCTGACTTGAAGTCGATGGTTTCCAATTTCACTTTTACATCTGGATTAGCTTTTTCAAACGCTTCGATGATTGATTTTTCATAAGTTCCAACACCGTCACCAGCTTTTTCTTGAGTAAATACTGGGAATGCCCACCAAGTGATTTCTGTTTTGGCACCGTCACCACCTGATTTACCAGCATCTTTACTTCCGCCAGAATTGCCACAAGCAGCAAGACCAAGAACCGCAGCACCCGCAAGTACTGTACAAGCTAATTTTCTAAATTTCATTTGTATTCTCCTATTTTATAAGCGTATCCAACTTGGATAATGAGTTCTTTGCATTTATATACGTTTTCATTTTTTCCTACTCATCAATCACTCTCCTCTATTTTTTATTAAGTCAGTAAGTACTTAATCATCTACACCTAAAATTTCATTAATACTATTTTTATATAAGATTGCTTTTGCTCCATAGATTGCTTGAATGCCACCCTTCACTTCTAAGACATCAACTGCACCAATTTGTTTTAAAAGTGCTTTATCAACTTGATTAACTTCTTTTACAGCTACACGTAAACGTGTCACACAAGCATCTACATCTTCTATATTATTTGATCCACCCAAGGCTCTGATAATTTGTAGGCTATCCTGTTTTAAATGATCCGCAGTATTTGAAGTTGAATCTGCGGATTCAGAAATTTCTTTAGAATCTACTTCTTCTCCTCTTCCTGGCGTTAGAACGTTGAATTGAGTAATGAACCATCTAAAAATAATATAATACAAAACACTCCAAATAAGTCCAAATGGAATCTGAAGAACCCAATTCGTCTTAGCGTTCCCCTGCAAAATTCCAAATAAAGTGAAATCGATTACACCTCCTGAAAATGTGTTTCCTATTGAAATATTTAAGATGTCTGCAATAAAGAAGCTGACACCATCAAGGAATGCGTGAACAACATATAGAACCGGACTGACGAATAGAAACATAAATTCAATTGGTTCTGTAATACCGGTAATAAAAGATGTTAAAGCAACTCCAAAAAACAAACCCGCGTATTTTTTACGACGATTCTTAGGAACACTATGGTACATCGCTAAACAGGCAGCCGGTAAACCGAACATCATTGTTGAGAAACGACCTGCAAAAAACCTTGTTCCTTCTGTAAATAATCCAGAATGAGCCGGATCGGCTAATTGAGCAAAAAATATTTTTTGAGCTCCAACCACTGTTTGTCCTGAAACAGTTTCAACACCACCAAGTTCAGTATACCAAAACATAGGGTAAATTATATGATGTAAGCCTACTGCTCCAGAAAGTCTCATTAAAAATCCATATAGAAAAGTTCCAATTGAACCTGCCTGAGAAATATATCCACCTGTAGAAACAAGAAGTTGTTGGAAAGGTGGCCAAATAACAAAGAAGACAAAGCCAATTAAGATAGAAGAGAACGATGTAACAATAGGAACGAAGCGTGAACCTCCAAAGAATCCTAAAGCGGAAGGTAATTGAATATTGCTATATCGGTTGTGCAAATATACGGCAACTATTCCGACAACTAATGCTCCAATAACTCCAGTATCAATTGCAGATCCTTCTGCCATAAAAAGTTTTACCAGAGCTTTGATCGTTGCAGTCATAACTAAGTAACCAGTTACTCCTGCTAACGCAGCGGTTCCTTTATCTCGTTTCGCTAAGCCAATACATAATCCCACACAGAGAAGTAGTGACAAGTTACTGAATACAACCTCTCCTGCAGAGCTCATTACTTGGAATATCGATTGAAAAATACTATTGTCTAGTATTGGATAAGTTGCTATCGTGGTTGGGTTTGAAAGTGCACCACCAATCCCCAAAAGTAGACCTGCTGCAGGAAGTATAGCTATAGGTAACATAAAAGCTTTTCCAACTTTTTGTAAAACTTTAAATATAAAACTCCCCCCCTCACATCTTATTTAAGACCAGCAACGAAGCGTTCTGTAATCTCTTTTGGTCTAGTAATAGCGCCACCAACAACGATGCCTCGCACTCCGTATTCAAGGATTTGTTTGGCTTGTTCTGGTGTATGAATTTTTCCTTCTGCAATGACATCTACACCGGCATCACAGAGTTTTTTGATGAGTTCAAAATCTGGACCATCCACTTTTGGACTGTAGGATGTGTAGCCTGATAAGGTTGTTCCGACAAAGTCAATTCCTGCTTCGACCGCTGCCAATCCTTCTTCAAAAGTACTGGTGTCCGCCATCAAGAGCTGGTTAGGATATTTCTCCTTGACCTGACGAATGAACTCTTGAATTTCCAAACCATCGTAGCGTTCACGCTTGGTACAATCCAGAGCAATCACCTCGATGTCCAGTTCTGCCAATTCATCAACTTCTTTCATAGTAGCCGTGATGAAGGGTTCTTGTGGCGGATAATCTCGTTTGATTATCCCAATAATCGGAAGTTTGGTGACTTCCTTAATTTCCTTGATATCGCGAACACTATTGGCTCGGATACCGACTGCTCCACCTTGCTCAGCCGCTTTGACCAGCAAGGGAATCACCCCTCCCGCTTCTGTATAAAGCGGTTCATGAGGAAGAGCCTGACAAGAAACGATGATTCCATCTTTGATTTGTTCAATCAAGGCTTCTTTACTAATCTGTGGCATCCTCTTTCCTCCCTTTCTTTTTTCTTTATTTCTATGAGATTATTATACCTTAAAATTAAAACGCTTTCAAGAGTTTGTAGTATAATAGATTTCAGTTTCAAAAACTAGCCAAGTCAAACAGCTCCTCTAAAAGTACTTTCAGAGGAGCAAGTCGACCTATAATAGGAGAATACCAAAATTTAGTTTACAATTTCTGACAATTTTACTTTGCGATCTTCAAACATAGACTGGGTACAAGCATCTGCAGTAGCAATTGCTTCTAGGGCAGCTTCACCTGTCAAAAGTTTTGCAAATTCTTCTGATACTGGAGCTCCTTGCATAATCTCATGCAGATAGCGCATTTCTTTATCAATGACAGATGATAGCCATAATGGAGTACGTTTACCTGGTTTACCATAAGCAATTGCTCCATCCATCTCTGTACTATGATAGATACGAGTGCGATCATCATCTTCTTCTTGCGATTCATGAATCAAGAAATAACTTTCTTGCCCATCTAGCTTAAGAGTTCCTTTACAGTTGAATAAGTCTAAGCGGATGGCACCTTTGCTTCCTTGGATTAAGACATAATGTTCACCCCAACGATAAGCTGAACCCCATTCTAACAAAGCAAAACGCTTATTAGAAAATTCCATATTGACAAAAATCATATCATCTTCATCACCGAAATGTTCACCTTCATGGGCTACATTTCCACCTGTCATGGTTACAGTCTCAGGCATGCCCCCCATAAGGAATTGAACACAATCCAATTCATGGATGTGGTGATACAAGTGACCACCTGATTTTTCACGAATTTTTTTCCATGATACGGACGGTTGTTGTTCTTCCCAACCATTACGAGCTGTATGACAATATAGAACGTCTCCGATAACTCCTTGATTAATGAGTTCTTTTGCATGATGAACACCATTAAAGAAATTCATAATATGTCCTGCCATAAAGGTTACATTGTTTTCTTTACACGCATCGACCATCTCGCGACAATCTTGATAAGAAAGCGCAATAGGTTTTTCACAGAAAACATTTTTACCATGCTGTGCAGCCTTAATAACCGGTTCCTTATGAAGATTATTTGGAGTTGCGACGATAACACAATCTACTTCATCGCTAGAAACCAACTCATCTAAGGAACTTGCTACTTTTGCTCCCAATTCTTCTGCAATCGCCTCTGCATTATCTGGATCATAGAGAAGAGTAATCTCTGCTCCATCATTCTTTTGCATGTAGCGAGCCAATTCAGCTCCAAAATACCCTGCTCCAACAACACCGTATTTAACCATGTTTTTCTCCTTTATTTTGTTAAATCATTAATTTCCAAATCTATATACTGAACTACATTGCTTAAATGCAATTCATTTCTCGACCACGAATCATATTTTTCAAACAGTACACCTATGTGATGATTTGGAAATTCTGTAATCGCAGAATAGGCATAACCATACGAAGGCAAATCAATATCATAGTGATATTTCCAATCAATACTATCATCTTCTTTATTGACTAAACCGACAACTAATTGACCTCCCTTACGGCCACTTCTAGAATTTGGTGTACTCAAAATGACTGCTTCTTTTCCATCAATTAATTGAGAATATTTAATTGCAGATACTTGTGTGCCATATGAAGTTTGTTGAATTCCATCAATATACGAAACTTCCGACCATGTTTCTCCAGAATCTCTACTAGTCATATAAGCTATCTTACCTGTAGTGGTTCTAAAGAATGTTCTAATCACACCATCTCTCAGTTCAACCATTTGTGCTTCTGCTGTTGCATTTTCAAACGGAATTGAAGCTGAGGATTTCTTCCATGTTTGACCACTATCATCAGAAATGAGATAGGTTAGTTCTCCACTAGTATATGTTGCAAAAATCAATCTGTTACTTGATTTTAATGCTAAACCTTGTCCGGGACATAAGCAAGTTCCATTATGTTTTTCTCCTAAGAACGGAGGCAACAACTTAAATTGTTCCCAACTCTCTCCTCTATTCTGACTAGTTGTCATTGCTATATAATTAGTAGGAGTCACTTTAAATAACGAATCTTTGTAGAAAACATTCATAGGAACCTGTTTTCCATTATGCCTTTCTCTTAAAGAGCCACTATCAAAATCAACCGAATATTGTTCGACTGTTAAAGACTTTCCTCCCTCCAAAACTTCATACTTATCATTTATAGTATAATTTGTAGGTTTATTAGTTGTTTCATCATAAACGACACCATTTTCTCTAACTGTATAACGGAAATCGTTATCTCCATTCTTCTTTAGTTTTAAATAATAATGACCATTTATTTCTTTAAAACCTGAGTCGGCTTTATTTGCATTATTATTTCCAATACCCGCAGGCATAACATCAGCTAGTAATATCGTTTTCCCAGATTTTTTATCTTCAACAATAGATGAATCTATGAATGAAGCACTTCCACTAATTTGACTATTCTTTAATTTATTATCTCGTGGCCAGTAAACTAACTGCTCCTCATAGTCATTAAACTTCATAGCAAAAATTGGCTCACTCCACGTTTTCCCATTATCATCACTATAAGAAGTGGCAATATTAATCTTACTTTTAGAATCATGAGTCCCACCATAACGTGCATCAATACTTGATAGAACTCTTCCACTACTTAATGTATATAGTGTCGGTATTCTAAAATAGTTAGCTTGAGTAGAATCTCCTGATTGGAAAATTAACTGAAATGGATTTGACAAGGGAATATTTGAAACTTCCTGATCACTAATTGCTTTGTTAAATAGACTGATTTCATCAATACTTCCTTTTGCGAGGTAATGTTCCTTACCTTCACGATTAACAGCTCCTAGTGTTGCCTTATCTATACCATTTATATTTGAAATTGGCAAAAATGTATCAACTGTTTCAGAGAACACTTCTATTCCATTAACATACATTGTGTATGTTTTATCTTTAGAATCAGATACAAATACTAGTGTATTTTCAACTGCCTGTCCTTTATGTTTTCCCCATAATGAAGCTGGTCTGGAAAATAAATAATTTATTCCCTTTTGGGCGTCTCTTATTTCTACACCTATCTCACCAGAATCTCTCATGAAAATTGAAAAGTAATTATTTTTAAAGTCTGCTTTACTATTAGATAGGCCAAACAAAGCTTGAAGAGAGTTTGGTTCATCTGCTTTAAATTTCATTACTACTGTCTGACTCTCTCCAGACAATTTATCTAATAACAAAGAGCTGATATCTATACTCTTATTGTTCAGTTGATATGAACCTCCTTGAAAAATAGGAGATATGGACAGTTGACCATAGTTTAATTCATTCGCATGAATCAAAGTGGGAACTCCCATTAAAAGACTAATGCCTACAACAGAAATTCCTAGTTTTGAATAAAGACCTCTTTTATTCATTTTTTTCCTTCTTTCGTCTACTTCACAGATCCTTCTGATAATCCACTTGCAATCTTATTTTGGATGATAGAGAAGAAAATGATTGATGGAAGAACCACAATAACAGATGCTGCCATCATATCTCCCCAGTCTAGTATTTCTGAACCATTAAGCGAACGAAGGGCTACTGCTACTGTCATCTTTCCTGTATTGTTAATCAAAATCAAAGCATATAAGAATTCATTCCAAGCATTGATGAATGTATAAATAGCTGTTGCTACAATACCTGGTGCTACAATCGGTAGCACAACTTTATAAAACGTAACAAATTTATTTGCACCATCAATTCGAGCCGCTTCTTCAATTCCAATTGGAACTGTTTGGAAAAATCCAACTAAGAGCCAAACTGCATATGGAACACTAAAAGATAGATAAACCATCATCAAGCCAAATAAACTATTTGTTAACCCAACTTTAGCAATGGCAATTGAATAGGGAATTGCTAACAAAATTGGTGGGAAAATGTAGGTAATGACGAGTAGTCTCGACATGATTGCTCCCAATTTAGGGAAGAATCGAACAATACCATAGGCTGCCATAGCAGAAATAATAATCGCAATAAGGGTTGTAGCCAAGGCAATGATTAAACTGTTTCGAATGTTATCAATAAAGTGCAAATCGTTGATAACATGTGTAAAATAATCTAATGTAAATTGTTCAGGCCAAAATCGTGTTGGATACTGAGTTAATTCCCCTTTACCCTTGACAGACGATATGATAATCCATACCAATGGGAAAATTGCAACAATGGTCGCACCAATCAAGAGTACATGTGAGAGAATATCTAAATAAATACTGGATTTCTTCTTCATTATTTTCTACCCTCCTTTTCCCACTTACTGATGATAGCAAAGTAGATAAAGCAAATCGCCACCAAGAAGATAAAGAGCAATACTGTAACTGCTGAAGCACGACCCAACAATTTAGTTCCCCAACCTAGGTTGTAAGCAAAAATTGGAAGCGTCGTTGTAGCATTAGCTGGTCCACCACCAGTAATGAGGTAGATAATGTCAAAGTTATTAAAGATCCATACAGTTCTCAAAACAACTAGAAGTCCTACAACCACTTTAATATGTGGAAAGACGACAAACTTGAAGACTTGCCAACTTGAAGCACCATCTATCTTAGCAGCCTCAAATTGTTCTTCGGGTACTGTTTGCAAAGCTGAAAGCACATTGACCATAATCATCGGCGCTCCAAACCAAATGTTGATAAACACCAAACATAGGAATGCCCATGTACTATCTGTCAAAAATGCAGGTGTATGTTCCATTAAACCTAATTTTACGATTAGATTAGGTAAGTAGCCATAAACCCCGTTTAGAATCCACTGCCAAGAAAAGGCAATAACGATGGTAGGAAATGCCCAAGGAACAATCAATAAGGTCCTATATAATTTCTTGAAGTGGCGTACTCTGTGAAGAGCTAAAGCCAATACAAACCCTACTAAAACTTGACCAACTAATGAGAAAACGGTCCACTTAATTGAATTAAAGAACGCATTAAAGAAGTTGGGATCTGATAGCACAGCTTTATAGTTAGCTAAACCAACAAATTTGTAATTGGGCATAATCAAATGCTTATTGGTGAAGCTATAAAAAATACTCGAGAAAAACGGATAAACAAAGAGTAATCCTACGATAATCATAGCTGGCAAAACAAATATCCAGCGAGTTAAATTACGTTCTTTAACCATTCTCCTTCTCCCTTCTTTTACAAGATTGGGCTAGGGCTTTCCAGCTCAATAGCCCACCTATTTTCTAGTCTTTTACATCTACTGAACAGCCTCAAATAAATCGTTTAATTGTTTTTCTGCTTCTTTTGCTGCTTTCATAGGATCTGTTCCATTTGTAATGATATCTTGGAACATTTGTTCAATAATGTGTTGGTTAGTCAACATACCAGCTTGTACACTTGGTCCATTTTCATAACCAATAGCAGTACCTTTTTTAACAGCTTCAGTAATTACTTCTTCAGCATGTTTAAATTTCTTACGAGTTTCATTTTCTTTATAGGCTGCAGAATCGCTAATCCCCTTAATAGTTGGCAACATACCTACTGGAGTTGAATCAAGGAATTTAATGTAGTCTTCTTCATTATAAAGTGATTCTAAGAATGCTTTAGCAACTTCTGGATGTTTTGAATTTTTCCAAACAACCATTGGAATGTTTGAAGTTTCAATTCCTTGGTCCTTATCAGATTCTTTGATTTTTGGAATAGGATAAGCATCAATTGAATCAATCAATTGAGGACTGTTGGCATTGATTCCTCCAATATGGAAGCCAGAGTTAAAGTCAAATGCTGTTTTTCCTTGATAGAACAAGGTAGCTTGTTGAAGGACATTAAAGTTCAAAGAATCTTGAGGTGAAATTTCTTTATACATTTTAACCCAGTATTTAATACCATCTTGAGCAAGTTGACTTGTCAAATCTGCTTTAAGATCTTTTGTCAAGAGACTTCCACCACCACTACGTACGTAGAAGTTCAAGAAACGTGTTGCCATTAAGTCATTTGTTCCAAACGGAACAGACAAGCCATAAACTCCAGCTTCTTTCAATTTTTTAGAAGCTTCATAGAGTTGATCCCAAGTTTTAGGAACCTCAATATTATGTTCTTTTAACAAATCAGTTCTAACCCACATAACTTGTGCATGTGAATAAAGAGGAACAGAGTAGTAATCATCTCCAATTTTTGCTTCATTTAAGGCAGTTTCGTTAAATTTATCCTGTCCAATACGCTTGATAGAATCGTTTAACGGAACCAAAGCATCTGAGTTTACCATTTCCATTACTTGGTTAGGAAGAGCTGTACTGATATCTGGCACATTCCCATTTGCTAAACCTGTAGTCCATTTAGTATAGAAGTCATTCCAAGAGAATGTTTCAATCTTAATTTTCGTTTTCGGATGCTTTTGCATGAAAGCATCTGCTGATTTTTGAATACTTTCTAAACGGGGTCCTTGAGTAAAGGAGTGCCACATTGTAATCTCGCCAGATAATTCTGTCGGTGGTTCAGTACTAGTTGTAGCTTCTTTTTTTCCTGAACAAGCTACCAAGGCAACGGCTGCTAGCGCAACTCCAGCTAGACATAAAAACTTTCTCATTTTTTTCATCGTTCTTCCCTTTCTACATTAAGAAATCGCAACTTTAAAGACAACTTTTTTCACAGGTTCATCATTTATACGAACCTTGGGTTGATGTAAATCTTCTGGAAAAGTGATGAGACATTCGCCAGCTCTCAAATGAACCAACTGTTCCACTTTCCCTGTGTATAATTCAATATCCTTCTCTTCATCATACTCTTGGGTAACGCTTACATTTTCCGGCGACGTAACAGCCATGGCTTCTTCGTTTTCCAAAACTAAATGAATATCCAAATATTTTTGGTGTGTTTCAAAGAAGGCCCCTGCTTGACCATCTGCTAGATAAGTAAAGCAATTCCCAAACAATCGATCACCATCGATAGCAATCGAACCTTCTGTTAAATTTTCTAGTCCTGTTTTTTCTAGAAAATCTATCAATGTTGCAAAATGTGGATTTACTCCCACATAAGTTCCTAAACGGCTAATTTTTGTAATAATCATCTCTTCTAACCTCCTTTCTCAATCTATTTTTCCTATCCAAGTTCCCCATTCTTCTGTCTAGCATTTTCTACTAGAAGGACATAAAAACACAACACTCTCTAGCCTATACTCTTTGAAAATCGCTTCAAACCACAGTCGCTTCACCTTGGATTATATAGGTCAGCTTATCTACAACCTCAAAGCGGTGTTTTGGGCAATCTGCTACTAGCTTGCTAGTTTCTTCTTTGATTTTCATTCAGTATCTCCTCAATCTTCACAAGAAGATCTGATTTTTCTAGCGACAAACAGAACAAATAAATTAGTTCAATGAACTACCTTCCTTATAGATGAAATTGATATTCATGAAGAAAGTCGCCCTTTATTTTTTGCAAAAGATACTAGTATGAATCTATTCGAGGACTTGAATTTATAAGCTGCTCACTTATACTCTTCGAAAATCAAATTCAAACTGCGTCAACGTCGCCTTGCCGTACTCAAGTACAGCCTGCGGCTAGTTTCCTAGTTTGCTCTTTGATTTTCATTGAGTATTAGTTTTTCTAAAATAATTCTAATCTATTATTCTAGCACTAATAGACTCTTTGGCTAAATCTCCTTTCTACATCTCGTTTCACCAAAAACTTTTAAGAGAGAAATACTCTATATTTCATTCTCTAAATTAGTTTTGTTACCGTTTCCAATTAGAGTATACTTTTTTTTTAGTATTTCAAGTCTTTTTCTAATTTGGAATTTAGTTTCAAATCTTTTTTAACTATATCAAATATATTAAAAGTACTTTCAAAAATAATCAAATTCTTACAATACTTGTTTCGAGTGGACAAGATAAGAAAACAAGAAAGTCAATTTTAGGAGAAAACAAGGTTAATAGTCACATGATATAATGCAATGATGTAAAAATCGAACAAATTGATTGGAAAATTCAAACCAATTTCTAACAATGATTTAAGAATTGTTGTGTCCTAATATAGATTCAATGCACTATAAAACGCATAATATCAAGTTTTTTTAATTACCTGATACTATGCGTGTTTGTGATTTTTAAGATTTTATGCCTAGAGTCTCTATATGAGGACTTAAAAAAACTGACTCGTAGATGATTTCCTAAAGTCAATCCTCTTACCTAAAAAAACGACTTCTAAAAAAGTTGCCTTCATCGAGAGGTGAAGCAATGATTGTCCTAAAAAATAGTTGGATCGCAAATCTCTCTGAAAATTTCTTCTCTCTGCCTAACTTGAATTTGAGATTCAACATTCTTATTTATGATGGTCTTTCAATAATACTTCAAACTCAGCAACGGTCATGCCCAACTGCTGACTGGCAACCTCGGAAGTCAGAAGTCCTTGGTGGACTAGATTTAGTAGCATAGACAAACTTCCTTCAACTTTCCCACGTTCAAGACCTCTCTCTAAACCTTTTTCCTCAGCTTGCTCCAAAGCATAGTCCTGTGCTAATAAGGCTTGTTCTTCTCGCCTGCGTTGTTCACTAAACATTTTCCTATCCTCCTCGGACCAGCTCTTGTAGTCCAGCAGTTGATCTGCTTGGCTGATGGCTCGCTCGGGTTGTTGAGTAAAGGGCTTGTTCCCAAAAAACTCCAACCACGGCTTTCGAACCTCGTCTTTGCTGGTTTCTCTGTATTTCTTTAATTCCAAGAATGCCATCTTGACTAGATGGTTTTCCTGACCATTGTTGATAATTGTTAAGACCTCACCTGTCGTATCCTCTCGCATACTAAAGCTATGAAAAGCTAAGTCATCTGAGAAGTAATTACTATCGACAATTGCGATAGCGTATACTGGTGCGATGTGTTTATAGCTCTGGTGTGTATCACCTTCTCGTTGGCGAATTTTTTCAAGATTTTGATTGACCTGACTGCACAAGTAAGCCCACAAACGATTGATGAAAAAATTCTGATGATGTACCTGAATCTCAATGATAACTTGAGTGCCGTTGTCCAACTCCGCTAAGACATCAATACTGGTATAGAAATCCTGTGCCGAGTATGGCATGGAAGGCAAGACATGAATATTGCTTCCCTCCAAAATGGTCACATTTTTTGCTGGTAAATCCAGCATATCGCGGATAAATTGACAAGTGATTTCTGGGTTGCTAAAGATTTTCTTAGCAACCAAATCATTGGTCGGGCTAATGCCCGGATGTCTTAGAATCATATTTCCTCTCCTTTCATTATAGCACATTTTTAAATCTAGGTTTACTAGATTCACTGCTACTACCTATTTATTCGGAAAAGAAAGACAAAAGGAGCGAGAAAGTTAAAAATTATTAATCCTAATCACTTGTAAAGAGATAAATCTTGCTCATATTATTTATTAAAGACTCTATTTTACAAAAAAGATTACAAAATCAGCCGTTTTAGAGAACTCTTACCACTTCCTAGACTATTAATTCTAATGTTTTTTATACTACTCGCTTGCTCATCAATAGGTCATAAAGCAAAATCAGTTGATCCATTCCCCGTACTCGTTCACTCTATAGCCGTCTGGTGTTAGCGAATTGAAAAGTAGTTTCCCAAAAGCATCGATATAGTACCACTTTCCTTTATAATAAATCCATGTATTGGATTCCATGGAACCAGATGATCCTAAGTAGTACCACGCGCCACTTGAATCTTGGAACCAGCCTACCTCCATCATGCCATTATCCTTGAGATAATACCAATTACCGTCTGTATCCTGTATCCAACCGGTTTGCATGATTCCATTCGCATCAAAATAATACCATGCATCATTTTCTTTCATCCAGCCTGTCCGTTCTTTCCCATCGGAATTTCTAAAATACCACTGATTATTTATCTTATGCCATCCTCTTTGTTGATTATATGTAATAACAGAATGTTCAACAGTAGAAAGTGACATGTTATCCGCTTCAACGCCAAAAACAGCTGTTAACGATGACGAACCTGTCCCGTTCGTTGTGAATTGAGCAGTGGTTTCTGGGCTAGATAATCTTTCCTGTTTTGATGGAGTCTTTATTTTTCTCTCATCTCGGTGCCCTTCTACTGTCAATTTTTCTCCACCTGTAACTTTAGCCACAAAGTCTGGAACTTCCACTCTTTCAGGGACTAGTTCTTTTGAAGATACTATAGACTTCCCAAGGTCGCCTGGTATTTTTTCTCCCGATACTAAAACCTCTGATTCTGAAAATTCCTCACTAGACGCAGGCAGTTCTTCTCTGATTGGCGCATCTTTTGGAACTAGAAACTCTACTTTATCTGGAGATACCACTTCCTCTTTGAGATTACTTGAGTTTTCTTCCGTCGATGACACCACTTCCTTCACACCCTTAAGAACCACACGTTCTCTCATGGGTGTAACCTCGACTGTACGAGAATTTTCAACAATCTTTCCATCAGCTAAGACCTTATAAATCACCTTAGTAACTTCTTTACCTACATACCCCTCCGAAACAACCTCCGTTTTCCCTTTCTCTAACTCTTCAGAGTCCTCAAAACGCTCTGTAATCGGAAGTTCTTTTATGACACTGTTGGGTTTAATACCTAAAGTAATCACCTTGGATTGAGGAGCTATTTTCTTCTCAGAAACTTGAGAAGATACCGCTCCTGTATACTTATCTACTTGATAAGTAGTAGTTCGAGTAACCACCCCTCCTTTACCCTCTACAACTGAACGGAAACCAAGCTCTTTTGTTTCATCTCCTTGGTAAAGAGTATCAAAAGCAATCGATTCTTTTTCTACTTTCGGCTTAGTACCTTTATACACTACTCGGTAAATAAGTGGAACACCTTCTTTTTCACCCTTAGTATCCTCTGTACGCTCTTTTCCAACCTCAAGGGTACTATCACCTTCGTAAGTGGTAATAACCTCTGTTTTCGGCTCCTTTTGCGGTTTGAGAGGAGGTTCTACTTTATCTTTATCAGACTCTATTTTAGGTGTACTTTGTTTTTCGTCTTTTGGAGTTGAAGGAAGTTTATCCTTATCCTTCTCATCCACCAAAACTTCATCTCTTACATAGACAGGCTCTTTTGGTTTACCTTCAATATAAGAACGAACCCAATCCAGTTGCTCTTTTGATAAAACCAAACCACCACTGCGGCTTCCTACAACACCATTTTGGTGAACTCCAATTAAAGTACCTTTGTCATTATAAAGACCACCACCAGACGCTCCGGGTTTTGTGCCTTCATAGCTGATACCCTCAATACCTGAACCGAAATCAGTAGTATCTACAACTTCACTATCCAAGACTGGAGATAAACGACCGTCCGGGAAACCATAAACCGAAACTTTTTCACCCTTAGCGATAGAAGTTGACTCAGAAACCACCTCTACAGGAGATACCGCTTTGAAATCTTCTTTTAGTCGAACCAAGGCTAAGTCATTTTTAAATCCAAATACGGAATCTTTTTTATTCCAATAAACAATATCATCATCTGAAAAATGCACAGACAACCCATTCGGCAAAGTTGCTTTATACACTGTATTAGTGCGACCAGATTTAGTAATTACTTCAGAACCTTTAACTGTTAAGAAATTATGAGCGACTGTTAACACCAAATTTGGTGCAATTAAAGTACCTGACCCCGACCCATCTGGCGTTTGAATGTGCGTTGTAGCATAGAAATTTTCTGAGCCATTCGGAGCTTGTAACACCTCTTTACTAGGAACAGGTAAGTTCGATTTACCACTCAAATCGACTTTACCAACTTCAGTTCTTGCAAAATCCGAAGAAGAGGTAGATGGAGGAGTTACCGAATCTACTACCGCTCTTATAATTGTATCTCCTAAAGCTAACTTACTGACATAGTCATCAGACCAAGTAGTATCACTTGCTAGTTTGTTAATTGGCACTTCGTTATAGGATACCACTTTAGCTGTTGGGGAAGTTGCTATTAACTGTTTGAAGTCTGGATTTTGTCTTAAATGAAAATTCAAGCCACTTCCAACAGGACCTTCCTGAACAACCTTATCTGAAATCAAACGAGTTCCTTTAGTATCTTCCACTCGAAGTAGAACACGACCTTTTTCTTCACCTTTTACTAAAGTAGCTCGACCTTTTTCATCAAAACGATACAAAGCACCGTCAATCTCAGACTCTACATCTTTTAAAGCTATATGATTTTCATCATAGTAGTAACGGTTTGCACCATCTATATACCAACCCTTTATACCATATTTATCAATCATAGAACGAATCCAAGCTCTGTGCTTTTCCGTAAAAATCGTACCACCCCCAATACGCTCACTCTCAGGAGCGTTTGAAGTATTTGTTCCGTGCTGGTGGATACCGACTACATCTCCCTTATCATTAAACAAAGGAGCACCTGAAAAACCTCCCAAAGCTGAGGAATGATAAGTGACTGCACCGCTCTCTTTATTGACACTGCTTACAGTTGTTGAGACTGAATAAGCCTTACCATCTTTCAACCTCTTCTTGTTTTCTTCACTTAAATTCGGAGTCGAAAAATCATTGGGATAACCTACCATAGTGATTTTATCACCAGTAGAAACCTCTTTATGGCTCAACTCTCTTGGAGAGTCCTCACCACCCGTCATAGCTTCTACAGGCTTTTTAGTTACCACTACTGCTAAGTCGTTGCTATAGTCTTTACCAAAGTCGTTGCCGTTATATAAGTGAATAGAGTCTTTTTCAAGAGCTTCTGATACTCCTGATGTCGGTACTTTGTTACTTTTCTCTGTGTCTGAGTTCATCACAACATAACTACGAGCAGACGCCCCACCACGCAAGACCGCAGACTTATCCTCTTGGTTTTTATCATAGTAGTTATGAGCTACTGTTACCATGACATTCGGCGCTACAAAGACACCACTGCCAGACGCGGTTTGTTTTCCACTCGTACCACTATCATAAGTGGTATAAGTCATAGCAACACCTTCTGCAGATTTACTATGAACGTCCACATCTTTTATATCATCGCCACCTTGAATAACGTCAGCATAAACGACCCCACCACCAATAACTGGTAAATCAGGAACCGATAATCCAATCATACTCACCAATGCCAGACATCCCACCAATCCATAAGCTTTTGACTTACGAAATTTTCCTAAACCCTTTAAATATAAAAACATCTTTTTCCTCACTTTAGTTTCTAATACTTATTTATCCAGATATAATAGCTTACAATCTTTTAAAATCTTCAAATAAGTTATGATTGTTCCATACTCTTCAAACCATGTCAGCCTTGTCGTGCCGTATGTATATGTTAC